>JAFVRL010000142.1 GCA_017504325.1 Lentisphaeria bacterium
CACATTGAGATAGCAGATCACATACTCCACTCCGGTGAAAGGCTCTTTTCTGTGGTAAAAATTTTTCATTTCCTTACGCAGCATCCGGGGACCGTAGTAGTAATCAATGATCCTCTGATAGGGATGACCTTCCATTTTATACAAGTAGTGGTGTTCTGTAAGAAGACAGGTGTAGGAACTATCCGGATCGCAGGTGTTTACAAGACTTTTTCCGGCTTTTTCCGCAAGAAGTGCCCTGTATTCCTCCGGCATGAAGTATGGGAGCATTGCCGCAAAACCCCATCTTTCCAGAGAAGAACCGATATAGGCATAGGAACGGAAATTATCCGGAAAATGGTTCTGGAAGTCAAAAAATTCCTTTAATTCATTTTGCAGTCTTTCCGCCGCTTTTCCGCCTTCTGTTTCCGGTACAAAACGGATCTCATCAGGCATGAGGGGGATGGTATAGGAAGAGTATTCCCCTTCCACAGCAAGGAAATCGCCGTATTTCGTGGGGAATTTCAAATCCCTTGCCGCAGGATCGAATTCTCCTCTGCCGCTTAAAACTGCCGCCGGTGGGTAGGGTGCAAGTTTCAGGGGGGCTGTGTTCCACTGGTCGCAGAAAATTTTATGAGTAAATTTCTGGGTGATACGGCAGAGCTGATTTTCCTCATCAATATGGAAATAATCGGTACACTCATACGGGAATGCAAGAAGTGCCCTGCTCCAGAATTTTGCCCTTGCAAGAGCTTCTTTGAGGAATCCTGTATCGGAAGGCGTTGCAGGATCAAGGACTTCCAGTCCGAAGGGGGTGGAAGTGATCATCTGATGACAGCCTTTAAATGTAATGGAACTTACACGGTTGCCTTTATAAGTAAATTCCAGTTTTTCCGGCTTTTTATCCAGAAGGACAAGGATGGGGACTTCCACATATTCCCTTGCTCCGAAAAGCAGAAGGAAATTTTCTTTCATGGTGGAAGGATCGAAACTTGCCAGATCCGTAACGAAACCGGAAGTCATGACATATTGGGGACTTCCGGCAAATTCCAGCTGGGATAATCTCATATCTTTGGAGGGGCTTGTTACATACAATCCCGGAGAACCCAGAGAATATTCCAGCAGTACATCCTGGGATCTCCAGGAGGCGGAAAGCTGATTTATTTTGATCTCATCGCCATATTTTTTCAGGTCTGCGGAAGTAAAATGTGCTTTTTCCTCTCCCGGAAGAACACAATATCCCCAGCGGTAGGGGGCAGGGTGTTTGGGGTGTCCGCATAAATACATCTTGTCCACAAGACCGAAGGAACTTATTCCGTAATCCAGAAGTCCGTCGCCTTTGGCAAAACCGAATCTTCCCGGCGTCATCATTCTGCCTGCCCCGGGGGTACCGGAAAGATCCTCTTTCCATGTGGCTTTTTTTACGGTAAGGGGTTCAGCAACAGGAAGTTTTGCCTGATATGGAAGGGTTTTTTCCCCTTGGGCAAAATCAGGGACAAATCCCATTTCAAAGGTATATTCCCCATAGAGATCCTCTTCCCAGTCTGCGGGAATACTCAAAACAACTTTTACTGTATTTTCCCCGCCGGAGAGAAGAAGAGGTAAAGCACTTCTTCCGTGACGGTTGCCGATATAAAGAGAACGGGAGACATCCTCCACTTTACAGCCGTTGATCTCATGAATGGTCAAATGATCCGGCCAGAGTGCCACATAAGGATAAGAGTTCTCCTTTTTCCCCGGCAGAACAATATCCCCTTCCCAGAGCCTGTTTGTACTGTTGGGAAGAAAACTTTTTTTCCACTCTTTTATTTTCACTTCATTGGCAAAATCATAATAATAACTGAAATCCATCGGCATAGTATATTGCTCCATTCTCCTTTTCAGGAAAAATCACTTTTTCTTCTTGTTGAAATTGTATCCCCAGACCGCATTGGAAGGTTTCACCATTTCCCCCTGCGGCACATCTTCCGGCACAAAATCTTTCAGCTGTTTTACAAGGCTTGCAACAATATTTGTTCCTGTTTCCGCACCGAAAAACGCTGTTTCCGCTTCATATCCGCCGCTGGCAAGATCGAAGCAGTCGGGAGTAGGCACATACCCCAGAAATCCACTGGAAAGGGAGGAGTACCATGTGAAGGGGAATGGGGAACTCTTTTTGTAATCCAGACCGTACTGTGTAAAGATCTCCCCGGGACTGCTGCCGATGACAAGAGGACCGATCTGCAAGGTCTGCAAAACGATTTTTCTGTCGGGATTCTTTTTGGCGAGCTGGTCTTCAATGACATAATATTTGGCAATATGATGGGTATTGTTTTTCACATCAAAATTTTTCATCATCTCATAGGCTTCCGGCAGGAATTCCGGATGGGGCAGACGGAAATTTACTTTGATGCTTTCCCTTGTGCCTTTCAATGTTTTTACTTCCCCTCTGTCGGCAGTGGCAAGTACTTTTACGATCTCCCCGCCAATGGCTCTGCCAAGTTTGATTGCAGCAGGTTTGCCCGTATCTTTTTTAAGACTCATATTGTCGATCTGGGTCACATCCCCGGAGGCTCCGGAAAGGAAAACTGCCCCGCAATCTTCTCCATATACTTTTCTTACCGTTTCAATAGCCACCCCCGGATAGTCGGAGGTTATCCCTGTAAGATTGATACAGGCGTGGCAGGAGAAATTGAACACAAAACCCAGAAGTTCCTCTGTTCCTTTTTTCCAGACGCCCATTACTCCCGTATCTTCATCCACGGGCCCGGCATAGGTGATACTGTCCGGATTGCCTTTGCCCGGATGGGTCATACAATCGCCGTTTTTCATTTTGATACGGCGGTTGAAGATCAGATTTTCCACTTTTCCTGTACCGAAGGAGAAATCCGCTTCCACCATGCGTTTTTCCGCTTCCTTCACAGCAGTAACAGTTTGACGCAATCCATAATCATAATAGGCGGGATCGTGAGCCACACTGTGATCTATGACGATACTTCTTATCACTTCATCGGCGGTTTCGATCCCGGGGAACTTATCCCGCAGACATCCGGAATAATGGGTATGGGAAGCACTGAAAATGATCTCCATATCCGGGAAAAATTCATCAATTTTCCGGCGGAATTCCTCCCCTGTATCGGTGGTATCTATTCCGATAAGGGCGGCTTTTTTCCCGTCATCGCTTTCCAGAACACAAGCCCGTACTTTCAAAGGATCGCTGTATGCTTCTGTCTTGAGTTTTCTGGCACATGCGGGTCTGTCGGTTCCCAAAGGGGGCGTTATATCTGTTTCAAAAAATCCTGCTTTCATCTTTTTACCTGTCCATATCAGTTTTTCTTTTTTTTGAAGTTATATCCCCAGACGGCATTGGAAGGCTTCACCATCTCCCCTTGCGGTGCTTCTTCCGGGGTAAGAGTTGCTCTCTGGCGGAGAAGTTCATCAAGCATGATTGTTCCGGTATCCGCTCCGTAGAAAGCGGTTTCCGCTTCATATCCGCCATTGGCAAGATCGAAACAGTCGGGAGTGGGAACATATCCAAGCATTCTTGTTGCAAGCTGGGAAAACCATGTAAAGGGGAAAGGAGAATCTTTTTTGTAATCCAGTGCATATTGTGCAAAGATCTCGCCGGGGGTGCTGCCAATGACCAGAGGCCCGAGCTGCAAAGTCTGTACAGAGGCAACTGGTTCCGGATCATGTTTTGCAGCAATATCTGTCATCACATAGGTTTTGGCAATGTGGTGAGCATTGTTTGTATGATCATAATTCTTGATCATTTCATACGCCATGGGGAGAAATTCCGGATCGGGGATGCGGTGTTTTACTTTTACACAGTTATTGATGACACGCAAAGTCTTTACTTCCCCTCTGTCCGCTTTCGCCAGAAGTTTGATGGCTTCCCCGCCCAACGCTCTGCCGACTTTGATGGCAACAGCTTTTCCGGTATCTTTTCTCAAACTCATATTGTCGATTTGGGTCACATCACCGGAGGCTCCGTTCAGATAAACCGCCCCCACGTCTTTCCCATAGACACTTCTTACCGTTTCAATGGCAACTCCGGGGAAGTCGGAAGTGATCCCGGTAAGATTGATGCAGGCGTGACAGGAGAAATTGAGAATAAAGCCCAGCATTTCATCTGTCCCTTTTTTCCATACACCGACGACCCCCACAGATTCATCCACAGGTCCGGCATACCCTATGCTGTCCGGATTGCCTTTGCCCGGATGGGTCATACAGTCACCGTTTTTCATTTTGATACGGCGGTTGAAGATCAGATTTTCCAGTTTTCCGCTGCCAAAGGAAAATTCCGCTTCCTCCATACGGCTTTCTGCAAGTTTTACCGCAGTAACAAACTGCCGTATGCAGTATTCATAATAGTCTTTATCAAAATAGACGCTTTGATCAATAACAATATTTCTGATTTCCGGAGGGGCGGTTTCGATCCCGGGGAAGTCATCCCGCAGATTTCCTCCGTAATG
>JAFVRL010000143.1 GCA_017504325.1 Lentisphaeria bacterium
ATTGTATTTATATGCGGTATGATAATAAGCCCGCAGCATACTTGCCGGAGTACTGAATGAACTCATCCCCACATCATTATAAGCCCAGACCTTTTTCTTTGCCGTTGCCGGAGTCATTCTGATTCTGGCGGCAGAACTGAAAGGCGTAAGGTAAATATCCACCTCATTGGCAAGTTCCGGTGCTGCATGGCTGATGAATACCCCTGCTTCCATTTCAGGAGCTTTCTTTTTGGCAGCGATGATCGCCTGCTTGATGTAAGGATATACGCTTCCATAGGGTTCATCCCAGAAAACAAAGAATACTTTGTCAAGGATTCCCAGTTTTTTATAATGTTCATAAATATTTTTTGCCAGTTCCCCCATACGGGTATCAAACTCTTCCGTATTGAGTTTCAAATCCTCCACTACTCTCGGATAGGGCGTACCGTGACTTCCCATCTGGAAAATTGCATCCTGAAATGCAGTAAATTTATCCGTATTGAAATATTTATCCAGTGCCTTGTCAAATTTGCTCCAGTCAATTTTCCATGTATTATTTTCCCATTTTTTCGGGCGGGCGGCATTGCGTCCGGTAATAAGCCGGGGACTGAAACGGTACTCTTTGGCAAGTTTCTGCTGGGCTTCGCTTTCCGCCTTTGCTTCTTTTCCGGTCATTTTTTTGAAAAATCTCTGCATGAAAGCAGGCTTGATACAGTATGCTGTTTTGAAGAAAGGCCGGTCAGGCATTTCAAAATCATATACTTCATGTTCCCAAGGGATGCTTTCCACCTCTTTACCGTTGACAGATAATTTCAATTCCCCTTTGTAAATTCCGGCAGGTACATTACGGGGCGTATTGACTCTTACGGCAACAAAATTATTGAGGGACATACTTTTCACAAACTGGGGATAAAGAATATCTGTATGGTATTCTTCCCGCAGATCCCCCACAAAGCCCATATATTTCACGCTTGCAGCCTTTATCGTATTGCCTTTGCCGTCTTTGAGAGGTGTGGGAACAACAACAAAAGAATCCAGAGGTTTTTGATCTGTCACAGCAAAAAAGATATTTTCCTGTTCCCCTTTTGCCGCAGAACTTTTCAATGCTTTTTCTGTGGCGACCACTTGCGGCATTTTTTCATTTTCCTGATACCTTTCACCGTAAGTATTCCATACTTTCAAACCGTCTTTCCGGGGAATGAGGACTGCTTCGGAGATCTTTTTCTCCCGTACTCTTCCGCCGCCGAAACGGATGAAATTCAAAGCGGGGGAAAATGTACCATAGGATTTTTTAAGGTTGATCCTCTCATCAATTCTTCTGAAAGGAACGGTAACAGAGTTTCCGATCACCCGGAAGGTGGGAGTATCGGAAAATACAATATCTTTCATAGGTTCTTTTCTGATGGCGAAATAGAGGATATCCTCCTTTACTTCCATATAATAATCATCAATATAAAGGGGAACGCCTTTACTTTTTTTATTTCCGAACCATCTTGTTACAGAAAGCGTCATGCGTTCCAGATTCAGATTGATCTGTAAATCCCATCCGGCGATATTGGGGAATCTGCCGGTTGCTTTATTTCCGTCAATATCCGAATAAAAACCCACAGAGGTATTGGCGGCATCCATAAATTCCTTCATATTGGCTACTTCTATCGCCCAGACGATCTTGTCTTTTCCCATATAGATCCCGCCGCCGGTGATCTGGGCTCCCTTGAATTTCGGGCTTGCCTTGTGCCGGAAAAGTACAGGCACTTTGATTTCTTCCCCGCAGGCATTATAAACTGATCCCGCAAGGAAAATTGTCAGTAATGCGGCATAAATTTTTATTGTTTTCATTTTTCTCCTTGTTGTAATTGATTATTTATGCATATTCCAGTATGTATGGTAATTGGGATGTGTTGCACGATCATTCCAACCTGTTGCAATAGGCTTTTTCGCAGTAGCAACATTTCCGCCGAAAGTTACATAATTGATGGCGGAGCCTGTCATATAATTTCTTCCTTTCCATCCCAGAGGTCCATGCCGGTAACGCATGGCACGGTTATCATGGGTATCGGTAAGCCCCAGTTCATAGTGATTGATCCGGAAGTGGTGCCCATCCAGCCAGATAACCACACGGGGCTGTTTGATCATACTTGCTTTATAGCCTTTATTGAAAGGCGTGGGATATATTGCATAAGAACCGTATGTGGAACGTGCCTCCGTATCGGAAGGACACCAGAAAGGTTTATAGGTGGGCATTTGTTTGACAAAATCCACATTCAGATACCCTGCAAGTTTTTTATGGGTATTATCGGTTGTATTGACATAAAAGGGCATATATTCTTTATATGTATCCACATAAAGAAAAGTAGTAAGGTGGATCTGTTTCAAATTATTGACACAGGAAATGGAGTTCGCCACCTTTTTCGCTTTTCCCAGTGCTGGCAGAAGCATTGCAGCAAGAATAGCAATGATGGCGATAACGACCAAAAGTTCAATCAGCGTGAACGCTGATTGAGTGAAGATGTGAAGGTGTGAAGAGTTTGCCTGCGGCAAACGTGAAGTGCGCCCTGACGGGCGTAAGGATGTGCAGTTTTTATGAATTTTTTTGAGGGAATACAACGGCAAAACCCCCATTTTACAAGCAGCACTCAACACACATCCCAACACGCCAATCCATGAGAAAAACATTCTTTTCATTTTTTTACCCCTCTCTTTTTATTTTTCCCTGTCCGGTCAAAGAATTGCGCTGCGTACTTTCCCGAACCGTCATTTTCAATTTCAAACAGATTTTTCCAGTCTCCTCTTCCCCCCGGATCCGGGAAATGAGTTTCTGCACGGCACATTCCGCCAATTCCTTCCGGTCATAATGGAACGTGGTCAGAGTGACCGCCGTACATTCCCCGATAAAGAGATTGTCCCAGCCGATCACCCCCACCTCCTGCGGGATCTTTTTCCCGCATTGAAGCAGCTCTTTCATGAGAAGTGCCGCCATATAGTCATTCTGGGCAATCACACAATCAATGGATTCTTTTTCCAGATCCTTTTCCGCCAGAAGACGGCAGACTTTCCGGGCGGCCTCCTCATTCAGTGTAATATCCGGAACAAACAGGATCCTGCCCTCCGGAACACATTTCCGGAATCCTTCCACCCGTTTCCGGCAGCTGGCGGATAAAGCCTCCAACTTCTCTTCATCCCCGGTGATCAGCAGTGCCGCTTTGCGGTATTGCTGAGTACGCAGATGTTTCACCGCACGGGCCATGGCTTCTTCAATATCCACATCCACGGCACAGGATTCTTCCCCCTCCGTATTCAGGACAAACACAAGATTCTTTTCCTTCTGCAATTTTTCACGCAATTTTCCGGAAAGAAGCGGGTAATCATGGGCAAGAGAAAGGATC
>JAFVRL010000144.1 GCA_017504325.1 Lentisphaeria bacterium
GAGTCTCCTGGGTCACAAAGCTTTCCATATTCCGCAAGTTGGTGGTGTTGATTTCATCCGCATTCTTGCCGGAAATTTTGACTTCGCCCTGCTGTACCTGCCAGAAGCGCATAAAGAGCTTCAGGAGGGTGGACTTACCGGTGGAATCGTTTGGGGAAAATCCCGTCCGGACAGCAGATCTCTGTATGACTTCCGGCATAATTGGGCATATATTTTTTATAATAAATGAGAGAATCCACCCAGCAGCGTGCCACAGGGAGGAAGGCGTACCCGGCATAGGAAAGTTCATCATAGGAGTAGAAAGGCACCCCGGTATCGTTCCACTCCTTATTGTAATCATAATACCACTTGTTTGTGGGGCAGTTTTTGTCATCCAGAGGGTGTTTCCAGCATCTTCTGTGGTTGGAAACCATGATCTGTTCCACTCTTTTATCCGGCTTTACCCCAATGGGGGCACGGGAATAATTCTGGTATGTCCAGCCTTCAAAACGGAAATCCGGAGCCTGTTTTTTGATCTCTGCAAGAACTGCATTGGCAAAAGTCCAGTATCTTGTGGAAATAATTCCTGCATCTCTTTCCGCCTGGGGATCAACGGCAAGGCAGTTGGCACACTGACACCACTGGGTGGTATCGTTGTTGCCGAAAATGAGAATACAGGGTTTCTGGGCATTTCTGAACTGTTTGACAGCATTGTTTGCCACAATTTTGATAACATCGGCATTCGTGGTGCAGGGCTGGGGATTGACTCCGCCATCCATGGTAAATACCCGTTTGCCCCGGATGAGGGGGAAGTATTCAGGATGTTCTTTAAACATCTTCTGCACATAGGCTTTTTTATCTTTTGCTTTAATGTCAGGATTATAGGTGAGAAGAGGACTGAAACAGTGTCCGCCAAGCTGGCTTTTTACCGCCCTTGCTTCTCTGCCTGCCTTCAGATTTTTCAGACTTATTTTTTCTGCTCTTGACTGGAAACGCATATTGTTACGCATACCCCAGTCGAGAGTATCCATAACCGGGCTGTTCCAGTAGATGCAAACTCTGGAAATATCCCGGTGGGAGAATGAAGGATTTTCGATAATGGTGCCATTTTTGGCAATAATGGTGGGTTTTACTTTATAATATTCCCCGTCTTTTCCGGGAAAGAGCCAACGGATGCCGCCATATTCTTTCAATACTTTATAGACACCATAGAGTACGCCAACGCCTTCTCTTCCGGCAATGCGTAATTCATTATCGTTTGCTGTGATCTTGAAACCTTCTTCCTTTACCTGCTCATCATCGGTAAGTTCCAGATAAACAGGGCAAGTACCCTTTAAAGCCGTATCAGCAATAACAGGAGCTTTGCCATTGGCGATCTTTCCGAGGAAGTGCGCCAATTCCTTTGCCGCGTGTTTTTCAGTCGGACCAGCCCCCTTACGCAGAATGATGGTACATTTCGGCTGTCCTTTTTCCATAAGGACCAAATCAGCAAAGCTCAAAAGAGGCAATGCACAGAAGAGAAACAGACACAATGAACTTCTTTTCATTTTGTTTCCTTTTTTTACAGTTATTGTTACGAATAAAAATCCCTGTCTTTACATATAACATAACTTTTTTATATTTCAAGTTCAAAATTTTTGTTAAAAATGGTTATTTTTTTATATTTTCCGGTATTTTTGACTGTTTTTTTGTTTTTTTGAGGTAATTTCTGCCTGCCGGGAGAACTTTATTTTGTGCAACGGGCTGAAATAATGAGGTAATTTCAAAAGTCCTCAAAAATCTTTAAACGCATCTGCTTTGATTTGCAAAAGGAGCATTTTCCGGCTGTTACCGCAGAGGGTAGCAGCCTCAAATTACCTTTCACTTTTCTTTGCAGCTGCATCTTTGATTTTTTTTGAATGACTTTTGAAATTACCTCATCTTGTGTGCTGTAAAAAAAAGACTTACACCCAGAATATGTTGGGCGTTCTTATAGAAGATCTTATCCTTATCTTCCTGCGGGATCTCCAAAGCATTGATGATGTCAATGGCAAACTTCATCTGCATGGGACCCTGTAACGGGGCATCCGTGCCGAAAACAATATGATCGGCAGAAGCGATCTTCACCATTTTTTCCATTACGCCGGGATACACATACATGAGAAAATGGGCTGTATCGATCCACACATTGTCTAATCCCATATCCATGACTTTCTCCATATTGTCCAGATTGGGGAAATAAGGATAATGGTCATTCTGGAATGTTCCCGCCATGTGGGCAAGAACAAATTTTGTTTCGGGATGATTTTTTGCGATCTCCGCAACAGTAAGTGGATCGGAAAAACCGGTTCCCGCCATACAGGAGACATGGAAAAGCATCATGGGGGTTTTGTCCGCAACCTCTTCCACCCACTCCCGGTTGGAGCGTGTGGAAAGGACATACCCATGATAATCCGGATGGATCTTCACCCCTCTGAATTTTGGATTGCTTGCCAGATAGGAGAGATCTTCCATGCTTTCCGGGAAGGTGGGGGACAAAACGCTGTATCCATAGAACTTATCAGAATTTTTCAGAGCTTCATCCAGTTCCTTATTGCCTTCTTTCACATCATACATGATGGCACGGGAGGAGGAAAGACAGAGTTTATCCACACCGGATTTTTCGCAATACTCTTCCAGAGCTTTGGCGTCCGCCTGCCAGAATTTGGAAAAATTGATATTTCCCAGATGTCCGTGAATGTCAATGATCATTTTGTCACCTTACTTGATGATATTGATTTTACAGCCGAATTTGGAAAGTCTTTCGGCAGGACCGTTTTTCACGATAAGACCGTCTTCCCAGCGGAATCCCATATTGCCTCTGTGCAGGAACATATCCGCCATGAAGGTCATATTTTCTTCCAGGGTATAGTTGGAGGAGGTTTCCAGGAAAGGATATTCACATTCCATCTGACCGCAGCCGTGGGCAGGACCGTAGAGAATGGCGTCGCCGTAACCCTGATCTTTGATATACTGGTGTACTTTTGTGGCGACGGAAGAGGCAAGGACGCCGGCACGCATAAGATCGAATGTAAGACTGTGGGCATCCAGACCCACCTGCAGGAATTTCTTTATTTCAGCAGGGCAGTGACCCAGAACCACAGGTCTGCCGATACTTGCACTGTAACCTTCCACCTTTGCTCCGATACTGAAATGGATGATCTCCCCGGTTTTCACCTTACGCAGGGAGGGATGGCTGATCGCCTGATTGGAGTTGGGGCCGCTGCAGCA
>JAFVRL010000145.1 GCA_017504325.1 Lentisphaeria bacterium
GGAAAACTTTTCTTTTCGGATTGCTTTTGACCATGGAAAGATCAAAATTTCCACGGATGAAACTTTCCGCAGACGCAATACTTTCCTTTTCTCCGTAAAGGCGGGAGTTGAAAAAAAGTTCCTCAATATCCCGTCTGGAATTGAACCGGTCAAAAGTATTCATAATATACGATCCTTTGAAAAAGGGGAAAGATATACACCTTTCCCCTTTCTTTCAGAAAATGTTATGTGCTTCACGCACAGTACTTTTTCTTATGCACCGAAGTGTGCTTTGATCTTTTCCACAACTGCGGGAGCTGTGAAACCGAATTTTTCAGCAAGCACTTTGTAGGGGGCGGAAGCTCCGAAGTGATCCAGACCGATGGAAAGACCGGCTTCTCCGGCATATTTTGCCCAGCCGAAGGTGCTGCCTGCCTCGATGGTCACGCGCTTTTTGCAGCAGGGAGGAATGACAGAATCTTTGTATTCCTTGCTCTGTGCTTCAAAGAGTTCCCAGGAGGGCATGGAGACAACACGCACTTTTTTGCCTTCAGCACGCAGAGCGGCAGCAGCATCAAGAGCCAGGTTGACTTCAGAACCGGTAGCGATGAGGAGGTATTCAAAACCTTCTTCGCAGGAGACCACATAAGCACCCTTTTCAATATCCACTTTAGCGGCAGTTGCAGCATCATAGGGACGCAGATCCTGACGGGTGAGGATAAGGGCGGCGGGTTTGCCGCAACGGACAGCGTAGGACCAGGCATGGGCTACTTCTGTAGCTTCAGCAGGACGCAGCACGGTCATGTTGGGGATGGTGCGGAGCATGGCAAGCTGTTCGATGGGTTCGTGGGTGGGACCGTCTTCGCCCACATAGAAGGAGTCGTGGGTGAACACATAGATCACAGGAAGATTCTGCAATGCGGCAATACGCACAGCAGGCTTCATGAAGTCGGAGAACACAAAGAAGGTGGAGCTGTAAGCAATGGCAGCACCGTAGAGAGCCATACCGTTGGCGATGAAGCCCATGGCAAGTTCACGGACACCGAAGTGGAAGTTCTTGCCGGCACGGTTTTCGGGGCAGAAATCGCCGCCGTCTTTGATGTTGGTCTTGGTGGAGGGAGCCAGATCGGCAGCTCCGCCGTAGAGAGCGGGAACAAGTTCGGAAACTTTCTGAAGAACAGTTCCACTGGATGCACGGGAGGCAACAGGCTTGTCAAGGGGAGCAGCTTTCAGCAACTGTTCGGTAAGGTCTGCGGGAACTTCCTTATTGAGCATCTTGGAAAGGAGAGCAGCTTTTTCGGGATTTGCTTCACAGAACTTCTGGAAGGAGGCATCCCATGCGGCAGCTTCTTTTTCCAGTTCGGCAACTCTGTCAGCCATCATGGCGGAAACTTCAGCAGGTACGTAGAAGGCGTCTGCGGGGAAACCGAGAGCTTTTTTGGTTGCGGCAAGTTCTTCTTCACCGAGGGGTTCACCGTGGCTGCTGGCTTTGCCGGCTTTTGCGGGAGAACCGAAACCGATGGTGGTCTTGCAGACGACCAGTGTGGGACGGCCGTCAGAAACTTTTGCTTTGGCGATGGCGGCATCGATCTGGGCATAGTCGTTGGCGTTTTCGCAAACGATGACACGCCAGTTGTAGGCTTCAAAGCGTTTGGCAACATCTTCAGTAAAGGCGATACCGGTGGAGCCTTCGATACTGATGGCGTTGGAGTCGTAGAATACAACCACATTGTCCAGTTTCTGATGTCCGGCAAAGGATGCGGCTTCGTGGGTGATACCTTCCATCATGCAGCCGTCACCGGAGATGATGTAGATCTTGCTGTCCAGAAGACCGGATTCAGCCATACCGCAGGCTGCGGCAGTGTATTTGGCGGAAACAGCCATACCGATACCGGAAGCGAAACCTGTTCCCAGAGGACCGGTGGTGACTTCCACACCGGCGGTGTGATTGTATTCAGGATGTCCGGGAGTGAGGGAACCCCACTGACGAAAACCTTTCAGATCGTCAATGGTAAGACCATAGCCGAAGAGGTGCAGCAAACTGTAGATGAGCATGGAGCCGTGACCTGCGGAAAGCACGAAACGGTCTCTTCCCAGCCATTTGGGGTTTTTGGGGTTGTGATGCATGTGATTGAACCAGAGATCAATGGCGAGATCGGCACAGCCCATGGGCATACCGGGGTGACCGGATTTTGCCTTCTGGATGGCGTCGGCGGAGAGAAGTCTTACCGTATCTGCGGCAAGTTTCATCATTTTTTCGTTTTGCATTTTGCTTTTCCTCTTTTTTGTGTTATATTGTGAAAAGAAAAAAATATTATTCTATAAGATAACCCGTTTATTGAAAATTGCAAACATAATTCAGGAAAAAAGGGCAACGAATGACGGAAAGATTTATTACATCCACTCTGAACCGGAAGGACGAAGAAACTGAAACCACTTTGCGTCCGCAGAGTTTTGATGCATTTCCCGGGCAGCAGAAGGTCAAGACCCGTATGGAAATATATGTAAAAGCGGCAAAGGCGCGCAATGAACCTCTGGGGCATCTGCTTTTAAGCGGTCCTCCCGGACTGGGCAAGACTACTCTTGCCTACATCGCCGCCAACGAGAAGGGCTGTGCCATCAAAACTGCCAGCGGACCGGTGATCGAAAAACCCGGTGATCTTGCCGGTCTTCTCACCTCTCTCAACGAAGGCGACATTCTCTTTATTGACGAGATACACCGACTGAACACTACCGTGGAAGAATACCTTTACAGTGCCATGGAGGATTTTTTCATTGACATTATGATCGATCAGGGGCCCGGTTCCCGTTCCGTCCGTCTGAATATCCCTCATTTTACTCTTGTGGGGGCTACCACAAGACAGGGACTGCTTTCCGCGCCTTTGCGTACAAGGTTTGCCCTTTCTCTGCGTCTGGATTATTACTCTGCCGACGAGCTTGCCGAGATCGTGGAGCGTTCCGCCGGGATCCTGGGAGTGGAAATCGATCACGATGGAGCGTACGAGATCGCCCGCCGCAGCCGGGGAACTCCCCGTATTGCCAACAACCTTTTACGCTGGACAAGGGATTATGCCCAGGTGAAAGGGAAGGGGATCGTGGATTACAAACACGCCTCTGAAGCACTCTCCATGCTGGAGATCGACGACAAAGGGCTGGATGAAATGGATAAACGCATCCTTGAAACCATTGTAAAGAATTTTAAAGGCGGGCCTGTGGGGATCAACTCTCTTGCTGTTGCCATTTCTGAAGAAGCCGATACCATTGAAGATGTATATGAGCCATTCCTCATTCAGGAAGGCTATATGATGCGGACTGCCCAGGGCAGGGTGGCATCCGACAGGGCATGGGATCTTTTCGGGCTTCAGAAGATCGAAAAAAATCCTTCTGTAAAAAAAGGGCGGGCGGATAATACTCCTGATCTTTTTTGAGTCGTAAACATTATGGTAAATACAACCCTTAAAAACGAGGAAAGAAAATGAAACAGAAAGTCATTCTCTTATTGGTTCTCTGCTTTGCTGCTCCACTCCTTTCCGGGGCAGTATCTCTGGTGAAAAACGGGAAAGCCGCAGGAAAGATCTATGTAAGCAAAAATGCTTCTGAAGGGGAAAAGACAGCAGCAACGGAGCTTCAGGAATATCTGAAAAAAAGTTCCGGAGCTGTTTTTGAAACAACGGAAAACCTGAAAGAAGCCGGGATCGTTCTCGGTACGGTGAAAAGTAAAGAGATCCCTGTTGCCATGAAAAACTCCCTTGCCGGAAAAAAGGAGGAAGGATTCCTTTTCAAGACCTCCGGCGGCAAACTTTATATCGTAGGGGCAAGTCAGGTGGGAACTCTCTACGGAGCCTATACTTTCCTTGACCGGTATCTGGATGTAAGGTGGTTCCTGCCCGGGGAGGAATATGTGGGAAAAAAGAAAAATATCACCGTACCGGATCTTGATGAAGTAAATGAGCCTTCCTTTCTCTGGCGTCAGGTCTCCCAGACGGGGGCGGGGGGAAAGGCAAGAGCAAGCAAAAGCTGGGCGGCAAGAAATAAATTGCAGTGTACTTCCGAATTTTCCATTGCCGCACTTTCCGATCCGAAACAGCGTCCCTATTTTGATGCCAGGATCGCTTCCCACATCAATACGGAGGGCGGGCATCTCACCTTTTACAGAGCCATTCCCCCGCAGAAATATCTCAAGACTCATCCGGAATATTTTGCCCTTGTAAAAGGCAAACGCCTCACCAATACCGGTCATCACAATACCCATCACTGTATGTCCAATCCCCAGGTGCAGAAACTTGTTGCCGATTATGTCTGTTCCCTGATCGATAAATACGGTGACCGTATCTCCTATCTTTTCGGTGCCCCGGATTCCTCTCTCAACTGGTGTGAATGTGACAACTGCCGGGCGTTGGATGACAAAAGTAAAAATGATGTATCTTTGCGTTTCCATACTGTAACGCAGAAGATCGCCAAAATGATCTATGCAAGAAAACCGCAGGCAAAACTTATTCTCTGGGCTTATGCTGTTTACCGTTCCGTTCCGGATATTGATATTGACAACCGCATGATGGTCTATTTCTGCTCCCACGGAAGATGTTTCGCCCATAAACTTTCCGATCCATCCTGCATCCGCAATGCAGAGATGCTTGCCCTTATCAAAAAATGGCTGAAGAAGAATCCCAATATGCGTATGTATGAATATGCCCATTGTACGCCTATGAGCTGGACTCCGTTGGAAAGAACTCTTGCCGCCGATTTGAAACTCTTTAAAAAACTGGGGATAAGCGGCTGGAAGGAAGAGATCGCTTTTCCCGATGCCAACCGCAGAAAAAATCAGCCTTCTTTTGAAAAAGAGCCGGGCCATTCCGCCTACAGACTTAACCATGAGTGGCTCTACTGGAATGTTGCAGGGAAACTTACCTGGGATGAAACACTGGATGTGGAAAAGGTTATAGAGGATATTGAATCCAAATATTACGGAAAAGCAAGTTCGGTAATGAAAAAATTTAATACCCTCCGCCGGGATGCCTGGGATAATGCTTCCGGCTGTTTCGGTTATTCCACCGGGGACAGCAGAACGCCGCTTCTTCTTATGAAAGAGGGCTTGAAAGAGGAATTGCTTTCCCTTCTTGCAGAAGCGGAAAAACTTGCCGCCGGGGATAAAGATGTTTTACGCCGTCTGAAGAAAGATAAAATTTTTCTTACCCATTTCTGGATCAGAAACAATGAGCGTTACCGTGCAAGACTGGGAAAAAGCCTGAATGCTCCGCAGGTTCCAGCCAAAGTGAAACTTGATGGCGATCCTTCCGATGCTGCATGGGCAGGGGCGGGATATATAACCGACTTCAAAACTGTGTTCAAAAAAGAGAATTTTGCTTTGCCTGCCGCAGTGAAAACAACAGTGGGTGTCCTTTCCGATAAAGAGAATCTCTATTTTCTTGTCATTGCCAAAGAGCCGGCACTGGATAAACTGAAAACGGAAGGATCCAAAGATAAAAAAGTATGGTCGGATGACAGTATCGAAATTTTCCTCGACCCGAAAAATGATGCCAACGCCTACTATCAGATCATTGTAAATACCAAAGGCGCAGTTTATGATGCCCGTCAGCCCAACGGGGACACAAAAGTGGACTTCGGTGTGGAGGCGGTCTGTAAACTGGATAAAGCAAAAAAACAGTATGTGATGGAGATCAAAGTCCCGGTGAAAAATATGGAGGGAGTTTTTGCTCCCGGGGTCGTCTGGAATGTGCATTTTGCCAGAAACCGCACCATTAAAGACGGGCTTTTTGACGGGGCAAGTTCCATCGACGGCGAACAGTATCACCAGAGAAGCTCCTACCGTACTCTTTCCATCGGCAAGCCTTTGATCAGCAACGGCAACTTTGATGATTACCACAAAAGCGGTAAGAACAAAGGAAAGTTGAAAAGCTGGTCGCTCAATAAACTTGCTTCTTCCGTAAAAGAAGGCGGCAAGACTTTTATTGCCCTGAAACACGGCGGCAGATTCAGTCAGCTCCTCTGGGACTGGAAAGGACCTCTGGGACAGTCGGATAAAGCCAAACCCATCCGGGTGCTTGTACGGGCTTCCGGTAAAGGAACGCTTACGGTCTCTGCATTGAAATATAATGATTCTTACAAGACCAAAAAGCTCAAACGCACGATTCTTGGTTGGGACACCATTAAAAAGATCACTCTCACGCCGGAAATGGCAAATTACACCATGGAATACACTATTCCGGTAAATTGCTGGATCGGTTTTTATGTGGACAAGAAAGACCGGGGGGATGCCAAAGTGGAAAGTTTGTCAATCCTTCTAAAATAAACAGGAGTAAAAAATGAACAGAATCGTAACAAGTATCGTGATTTTTGTTTCCGCAGCAGCTTTGTTATGTGGAGCAGAATTCAAGTTGACCGACAATGGTAAGGCCGCAAGCAGTATCATTCTGCGGAAAAATGCTTCCGACATTGAAAAGCACGCGGCAAAGGAGCTTTCCGTATTTCTGGGAAAGATCTCCGGCGGTGAAAAACCGGTCATCGGCATTGTACCGGTAAAGGGCAAATACCCCATTTATCTGGAACTGACCGATGATAAAAGAGTGGGGGAAGAAGGCTTTAAGATCACCGCAAAGAAAGATGCCTTGCGGATCGCCGGAAAAGAACCCATCGGGATTTTGTACGGTGTTTATGAAGTTCTGAAAAAAGACGGCGGGATCTGGTGGCTTCTTCCCGGTGCCGACGGGGAATATTTTACGGTAAAACCCACCATTACTGTAAAAGAGGGGGAAAGGATCAAAAATCCTGATTTTTCCTACCGCAGTCTTTCTGCTATATGTATGAACTCTGA
>JAFVRL010000146.1 GCA_017504325.1 Lentisphaeria bacterium
AGCCATCCGCGCATTCCGTTTACTTTATACCCGAAAAAGAGTACCGCAAGAAGCAGTAACGCAGATATTCCCGCAAAAAGATATACATTTTTCTTATAGTACCGGAAGGGTACAAGGGAAGAAAAAACAAACAGAAGCGAACCAACTCCCAACCAGCATAACTGCCGTAAAGCAAAGTATAAAGGCTCCTGTTCCGTGATCCTTGCATTATAAATGGCCAGACACCCCAGCAAACCTCCGCAAAGGAGAAGCAGAAAGACCAGAAATGGAAGAAGATCCTTTCCTTTTTTTCCTCCGGAAGCATGATATATTTCTTTATTTTCCGGCATTTTTCCTGCCCGCCTTTCCCTCAACAACCGTGAAATTCTTTCCCTGCAACAGTTCCTCCATACTTACAGAAAGGACAAGATCTTTCCCGTTTTCCGGAGAAGTCCCGCTGATGGTTTCCGTTACCCAGAATCCGTATTTATCCAGCATGACTTTTACCATCCCGGGAGAACCGCTTAAAACCCGGTCATACTCTTTTTCCAGACCGCATACCCCCCGCAGAATACCATCTTCATCCGGAAGAACGCTCCCCAGTTTTTTTATCACCTCTTCCGGAACATCCTTTATGGCGCATTCCCGGACAAAAACAGCTTTCACCGTAAAATCCCTGTTCAAACGCTCTTCTTTCGTGTAAAAGATGACCTCTTCCGGCAACAGATCTTTTTTCAGGATCATGCCGCAATACAATCCTTCCGGATTGATCTTTACCACACTTTTCTGCGGAGGCATTTCAAAAATAAAGGAAGGATAACGTTTTTTCAGCCGTTCCCGCCGTTTCTTCCGTGCTTCAAGGGAAGAGTGTACCCTTGTGACCACAAGATCGTAACGCACAAGCGTTTTAAGAATGACAACATTGTTTTTATCCCGGACTGCCCCCCTCAACGGCGGGACAAGATACTCTTTCCAGCCGATATTCCTGCTTTCCGCAAGATATTTATCTTTTTTCCACACGGAATACCAGAATACATGGCAAACAGCAATCCCTGCCCACACAAGCAGACACATGAGAATAAAGACTGATCTTTTTCTGAAACTTACATCAGTCATTTTTCATTCGTCCTTCCGGAATCGTTTTTTCCGGGAATGATCCCGGCAGCACGCAGAAATATGTGGGGAGCTTTATTGACACATTTGAGATACTCATCTCTTTTTTCCTCCCGGATCCCTTTCCGGTACACCATCACCATATCGAAGGCGGTATTTTCCACTCTGTTTACAGCAACTGGCCGCCATACACCGTACGCAACAAGTTTCGTTGCCGTTACCCCCAGTAAAATAAGGACAAGACAAGTCAGGAAAAACAGAAAAAGAAACCGTTTTTTCTGCCAGATTTTTACAATATTGTTTACTTTATTTTCCACAGAGATTTCCTTAAGATATACCTTTTATGCCGGTGCGGAAGCGATGGAGGAGATGACCGGCAATATATTCTCATTTTCCCTAAATGCAAGTTTAAAATCACAGAATTTCAGAAAAAATCACAGTTATCCCATAAAATCTGTTTTTTAAAATGCGAGAGAGTAATTTTCTGTAAAATTATTCTTTGCAGTTCATACTTCCGGTTAAAGCGAAATCCTTTTGCGAGGGTAAAAGGATTCCGCTGGATGTGTAAGAGAGTTCAAACAGCCCCGGAGGGGCAAGAGGGGCTGAAAGCCCCGTTGGAAAATAGCCCGGCGGTAAGTCCTCTGAAAGAGGACGCAGCCCCGGGTGGATTGCCCCAAAAATCAAACCCTGAAAGGGCGGCAGAATACAGCAAGATATGTTTTTTTCTTCTGACGCTCTTTCAGAGCTAATTTTTATTTTGTACTTACACCCGGGGATACGGGGACTTTCAGCCCCCTATCCTCCGGGCTGTGTTCCTGCGGCACTTACAGTGCCTTTGCCCCCTTGGGGCTGTTTAACATTCCCCTGATGAAAAATTTTTCCGTAAAGAAAGAATATCTCCCGGAACTTGATTTATTTCCCATTCAACATTTTGCTTACAACAGGCAACATTATAAAAATCTCACAAAAAAAATTTTTCAAAAATCAATTTTTTCCTGCTCAAACATTGCAAAAATACCTGTTTTTTGAAAATTATGGGATATCTGTGAAATATTTTCAGAATTTTTCTGCCGGATATACCCGGTAAAGTTCCATAGGCCCTTCCGATGCCACTTTATGAAGTCTTGTTTCCCGCATGAATCTTTCCTGATATCGTTTCGGGATCCGGTAAAGAGCCATATTGGTGATATATACCTGATTGCGGGCAAGAAGTTCCTCCGTTAAATACCACCCATCTCCGCAAGGACCGGGTTTTCCCGGAAATGTATCTGCAATTACAAAGGGAAACGGGGAAAATACCTTTTTTTCAGGCGATGCCCATAATGCCGCAGCATGATCCTGGGGAGAAGATGGCATTTTTTCTTTGAACGCCAGAGCAGATGTGATCTTTTCCAAGGCAACGGGTTTTCCGGCATATTCCAGTTCTCTGGAAAAAGGCAGGAGCGTAATGTCTTTCCGCAGATAAAATGAACTTAAAGCCGGATTGAAGTTGATAATAAGATGTGATCTTTCCGGCAGATGTTTATTACAGAATTTCAGAAAAAGTATTTCTGAATAAGTAACAGGCAGCTCTTCAGAGGGAATTACAGAATTTGCAGCACCTGCGGCAAGAAGGGCGGATAAAGAAAAGGCAAAGGCAAGTTTTTTTATCTGTTTCCGCTTTGTGAAAAAAAGAATACTTCTCCATAAGGCGATACTTCCCGTACCCAGTGCCAATATAGATGCCGGCAGAAAAAATCTTTCAAAAATGAAACAATGGAATATATACACTGAAATCAGGACAAGATAATGGAAAAGAA
>JAFVRL010000147.1 GCA_017504325.1 Lentisphaeria bacterium
AACGGCACGCTTGCACACACGCACCTCTGTTAGCATCTCTTGCTGTAAAGAAGTTAGACAATAAACATCTACCTGAATAACTAATACACATTGCACCGTGTGCAAAAGCTTCAAGTTCTATTTCGGCAGGTATTCTAGAACGTAGTTCTTTAATTTCTTCCAAAGTCATTTCACGAGCCAAAATCAATCTTTTAACGCCCATTGACACATAAACCAACGCAGACTCACTATTTGTTATGTTTGCTTGTGTACTTACGTGAATATCTAAATTAGGCACAACACGCCTTGCTATGCTTATTGTACCCAAGTCAGCACAAATTACTGCGTCTACATTTATTTCTTGCAAAAAGTAAAAATGGGGGTAAATTATATAGTGTCTTCGCTTAAGAAAAAATTAGGGAAATATAAAAATGGAAAAAGCCAAAAAAACAGAGATCGTAAAGAATTTCGCCCGTAAAGAAGGCGACACCGGTTCTCCGGAAGTTCAGATCGCTCTGCTCTCCGAACGGATTGCGGAACTCACCGAACACATGCGCGTCAACAAACACGACAACAGTACCCGTCACGGTCTGATGGCTCTTGTCAGCCGTCGTAAACGCCTCCTCAAGTACCTCGCAAAAGAAAATCATGCGAAATATCTTGAGATCGCTGAAAAATTCGGTATCCGCGGGGTTATCGCAAAATAATATTTGCGCCGGTTTTGGATTCACATTTGAACCTGTCTGTGCCTGTCACGGACAGGTTTTTATGTTTTAAAAAAATCATAAAATAGAAAACGGGACTGCCGCTTACTTTTAAAGGTATGCACTAGTCCCGTTTTTGTTGAGACGGGGAAACTTATTTCCTGTTTAATTCCGCAGATCGTTCCGTTGCGGCAATGACTGCGTCCATTACTGTTTTCCGGAAAGCATGGGCATCCAGTGCTGCCACCCCTCTGGCTGTGGTTCCGCCGGGGGAGATGACGGCATCCCGCAATACTGCCGGGTGATCCGCAGAATTTTTCAGCATGGCGGCAGTTCCGGCTACGGTCTGGAGAGCCATTTTGTAGGCGGCATCTCTGGGGAGCCCGGCATAGACACCCCCATCGGTAAGTGCCATGATAAACTCGATCACATAGGCGGGACCGCTTCCGCTCAACCCTGTGACTGCATCCAGAAGTTTTTCCGGAAATTCCCGGCTGATACCAATGGCAGAAAGGATATTTTCTGCTGTTTTTCTGTCTTCTGCAAGAATATTCTCTGAAAAAGCGTAACCGCTCATACCTTCCCCCACGAGGGCAGGGGTATTGGGCATGACCCTTACGATACGGGGACAGGAGGAATATTCTTTCAGGGTATCAATGCTCAAACCGGCACAGATGGAAAGAAGGAGTTTTTCTTTTATATGAGCCTGTATTCCGGCAAGAGCTTCCTTTGCATATTGGGGTTTGACGGCAAGAAGGACAATGTCACTTTCTTTCAATGCTTCTTTCAGATCTTTCACGCATTGGACTTTTGTAGCCTCTTCAAATTTTTTTGCAGCTTCTTCTGAAACATCAAAAGCAAAGATGTTTTCTTTTGCCATGCCTTTTTTTACAAGACCGGAAGCAATGGCAGTTGCCATTTTCCCGGCTCCGATAAATGTGATCTTCTGTGTATTCATCGTTTTTCCTGTATGTAAGAAATTCAAGATTAAAAAATAAAATCAATTTTCTTTCTTCCCGCCGGACACACCGAAGGGGATATGTACGGAAGGCGTATAATATTTTGCCATTTCCAGATGAGGAGCTTTCTGATCGTCAAAGAAAATGTGGGGGCGTAGCTGGGAAAGGATCCTGCCTTTATTCATACCGCCCAGAAAGAATGTCTCATCCACAGTTATATCCCATTTGCGCAGAGTTGTCGCCACCCGTCTGTGGGCGGGGGCACTGCGGGCGGTGACGATGGCGGTTTTAAGAAATCTTCTGTAAGAGGGATCTTTTTTACTTTTTTCATCTTCCAGGGTTCTGATCCTGCCAAGTTTTGTGAAAAGATCCGCCAGAGGTCCGGGGGGATGGGGTTCTTCCGCCTTTTCCGTTTCGGAAATATAGAAATTATTGATACCGGAATTTTTGTAAACGGCTTCCGCACTGTCATCGGCAAGGACACCGTCAAAGTCAAAGGCGATCCTCAATTCATTGTCATCGGGATCGTCATTGAGTTTACTGTCCAGAACCATCCCTGCCGGAAAACCTTTTGAAAGAGCTTCACATACATCATTTTCATTTGCGGAAAGGAAAAGAGCCACATTATAGGCGGGAATATAGCGGAAAGGGGAGTTGCCTGTTGTGAAGGCAGCCCGGCAAATATCCAGCTGATAATGACCGATGGAGTTGAATACTCTCATTCCTGTATCGGGGTCATTATGGCTCAAAAGCACCACTTCCACCGGTTCCACTTCCGGAAAAAGTTTATTGAGTTCCAGAAAACGGCGGATGAAAGGAAAGGCGATCCCCGGCTCAAGGAGATCTTTTTCATGTTCATACTGATATTTTCTGTAAGAGGCAAGACCCTCTCTGCGGAAGATCTCATCGGCTTCATCCAGTTTGAACAAGGCACTGGATGCCACCCCGATGACCAGTTTTTCTTCAATGGGAAAAGGCATAGAGTTGTTTCCTTCTTGGATTTTATGATTTTCTTTTACTGCAATATACCACTCAAAGAGGTTTCCTGCAAGTCAAAAACAGTGTATGCGGGATCCTTTTTTTATTTTTTCTCACAGATATCCCATAATTTTCAAAAAAC
>JAFVRL010000148.1 GCA_017504325.1 Lentisphaeria bacterium
AATGGAATTTGGGATTTTGCTTTTTTCAGGGATAAAGCACTGGAGGAGATCGAATATGAAAAAGTTGAATTTACAGGAGTGATGAATGTTCCCGGATGTTTTGAAGAGTTTACTTCATATCACAGGGGAACAGCTGTTTACCACCGTACTTTTGAACTGGAAAAAGAGGAACTTCGTCCGGTTCTGCGTGTAGAGGGCGCAGGGCAGAGAGTCAGATTTTTTGTTGACGGGAAAATGGTGGAGTTTCTTCCGCTTCCCTACTCTGTCCTGGAAAGTCCTCTGGAAAAACTTGATGCCGGTAAACATGAGATCATTGCCCTTGTTGACAACCGTTTCGATCCGGAAAAATTGAAACTTGTCCGGCCGGATTTTGATTATTATTCCTACGGCGGATTTTTTGACGGGATTTCCCTTTTGTTCCGTACTTCCCCCTGTTCCCTTGACCGGGTGAAGATCACAACAGAAGATTTTGAAAAAGGTATTGTGGGACTTGAGTTCATCTTTTCAGGAGTTGTGCCGGAAACTGCGGAAGTGCAATATGCTTTTGATGATGAAGAAGAGTTCCATTCAGTGACAGTTCCTGCGGGGGGAGGGGAAAAACTTTTCTGTCATGTCCCCAACTGTAAATTATGGAGTCCGGAAACCCCCTTTCTGCATACATTGAAGATAAAATACAATGGAAAAACTCTCCGGGAAACTTTCGGGATCCGGACGATCGCAGTCAAAGGTAAAAAACTTCTGCTCAACGGTAAAGAACTTTTCCTCAAAGGCTTCAACCGCCACAACTCCTGTGCTGTTTCCGGGGCTGCTGTACCGGCGGAGATCATGCTTCTTGATTTGAAACATCTGAAAGATATGGGGTGTAACTTTGTCCGGGGAGCGCACTACAAACAGAGCCGCACTTTCCTTGAATTGTGTGACCGTATGGGGATTCTTGTCTGGGAGGAAAGTTACGGCTGGCAGTACAGACCGAATGAGTTTAATGATCCTTCTTTCTGTTTCCTTATGAAAGAGCAGACGCAAAGGATGATCCGGGAGGATTTCAATCACCCCTGTATTATTTTCTGGGCGTTTATGAATGAGTTTTACTCCGGAACTCTTGAAGGCAGAAAAATGGCGGAAGAACTTGTTGCATTGATCCGCAGGGAAGATCCTTCCAGACTGGTCACTTTTGCATGCAGTCATATCAAAGCGGATATCTGCTGTGATCTTTGCGATGTGATTGCTTTCAATACTTATCCCGGCTGGAATGAAGTTTCCATGGATGAACCGGTTGCGCTTCTTCAGGAAAATCTGGAAGATATAACAAAATTTTTCCGTGAAAAATATCCCGAAAAACCCCTTATGGTGGGGGAAATGGGGCTTTGTGCCGAATACGGCAGAAGAGATCCTTACGGGGCGCAATGGACAGAAGAGTTCCAGGCGGAATTTTTTTCTGCCGTAGCCCGCTGGGTGCTTGCATCCCCGGAATATTGCGGACTTACCTTCTGGCAGTTGAATGATGCAAAAAGTTATTGCAGAAAAGGCGCGCCAGTGCGGGTAAAACCCTTCGGAATGAATCTTGCCGGGGTCTATGATGTTTACCGCCGTCCGAAACTTGCTGCTGCCGCAGTGGGGGAACTCTTTAAAGGTACAGGCGATGGCTTCAGATTTGAAGAGTGAGACAAAAAAATGAGAGGAAATTTTATGGAGAAAAAATTGGATATAAGGTTCCGGCAGGTACATCTGGATTTCCATACGTCGCCTTTGATCCCCGGTATAGGGGCAGAATTTGATAAAAAACAATGGCAGGAAAACTTGAAAATGGCTCGTGTGGATTCCATTACCTGTTTTTCCTGCTGTCATCACGGCTGGAGTTATCACCCTACGGAAGTTGGGGCAATGCATCCGGAACTTTCTTTTGATCTCCTGCGGGAACAGATGGATGCTTCCCATGAGATCGGAATAAAAGTCCCCATCTATCTTACCGCCGGGATCAATAACCGTATTGCAGAACTGAATCCCGGCTGGCGGGAGATCAATTTTGAGGGGCAGCTGGTGGGGTGGACGCGTTCTCCGCTGAAGGCAGGATTCAAAACGCTTTGTTTCAATACTCCCTATCTGGATTTTCTTGCCCGTCTGACAGAAGAAGCCGCCAGACTCTTTCCGGATGCCGACGGAATGTTTTTTGATATTATCTCCCAGAATCAATGCTGCTGTCCCTGCTGTATGCGGGATATGGCAAAAATGGGATTTGATCCGGCAAAGGAAGAGGATAGAAAACATTTTTCCGATTTTGTCTTGCGTAAATACTTCAAAAAAATCACGGAAGCAGCAAGAAGTGTGAACAGTAATTTGAATGTATTTCACAACTTTGCGTGGCTGGGGGATCCGGGCAATGAGGATGTGTATAACTATGTAAGTCACATTGAATCCGAATCCCTGCCCACAACCGGTTTTACCGGATATGATGCTTTCCCCATGCGTGCCGCGTTCAGCCGAGGGAACAAGGAAAAAGCCCTTGTGGGGATGACAGGAAAATTCCATACCCACTGGGGAGAATTCGGCGGCTTTAAATCAGCGGATGCTCTGCGTTATGAGTGTGCCGCCATGATCGCCCAGGGGGCAGCTTGCAGTATCGGCGATCAGCTGCATCCCTGCGGTAAACTGGATGAAAGCACTTACAAACTTATCGGCAAAGCCTACAAAGAAGTGGAGGAAAAAGAACCCTGGTGCAGAAATGCTCAAAGCAGTGCGTTTTTTGCTGTTCTCTCTTCCCGCTGGTTCAAAAGAACTCTTGTGCCGGACAGAAATACTGATCTGGGAACGACAAAGATCCTGCGGGAAGGACACATCCCCTTTGATATGTTGCGGGATATTGATGCGGAAAAAATCTTCCGTTACAAAGTATTGATCCTTGCTGATGAAATCCGTCTGGATGAAAAATGGCGGGCTAATATCCGGGAATTTCTTGCAAATGGCGGCAAGATCATCCTTTCCGGAGAGTCTCTCCTGAAAAAAGAGGAGGATATTCCCGCCTTTGATATTGGAATATGTGAAGGGGAAAGTACGCAGTACCCCAACTACATTCAGGCGGAAGAAATGTTTGCTCCGCAGGACATCCATACCCCCTTTGTCATGTATATGCCCTCCATGAATTTCAGAAAGACAAAAGGGGAAAGTCTGGGGAAAATTTTTGAACCTTATTTTGTCCGTTCCTATGAACATTTCTGTTCCCACGCCCATACGCCTTTCAAAACGGCTCCTTCCGGTTATGATGCCGGGACGGTGACGGAAAATATCCTTTATTTTGCCCATAAAATTTTCCGCAATTATGCGTTGTACGGCAATGTGATTTTGAAAGATTTTATTCTGAAATGTATTTATGCCTTTGCAGGAGAGGATGCGGGGATCAGGACAAATCTGCCCTCAACGGCAAGAGTCACTCTGATGAAACAGGAGGAGAAAAAAAGATTTATTGCCCATGCCATGTACGCCAATATCATTCTCCGGGGAACTCCGGAAGGACATTTTACACCTCTTATAGATGAGATCATTCCCCTGTATCATGTGAAATTTTCCTTTACACTTCCGGAAAAGATAAAGAAAGTAAC
>JAFVRL010000011.1 GCA_017504325.1 Lentisphaeria bacterium
AAGGCTTTTCAGAACATACGGAAGGGCAGATCCGTAAGCGTATGCTCTTTCCACTCTTCCGGCGTATAAAATACTTTCAGAAGAAAAAGTCCCTTTCCCGGAGCCACATCCCTTACATATTTCTTATCTACGGTCTCCAGGGCAAGACGGATATTTTCCGCAGGGATCTTGCCTCTCCCCACTTCAATCAGTGTTCCGGAAATGGCACGCACCATTTTATAGAGAAATCCGTTTCCAATGATATGAAAACAGAGAAATCTGCCAAACACCTTCAATTCGGTTTCATAGATCGTACGGACATGGTCTTTATCTTCTTTAAGCTGAATGGTGAAGGGGGAAAAATCATGGGTTCCTTTCACATATTCCAATCCTTCTCTGATCCCTTCCAGATCCACAATATCTGCCACATCACAGCTCCAGCGGTCGGTAAAGGGACTTAAATACCCCGTATTGACTACATACGCATAAGCCTTCCCGCAGGCGGAAAAGCGGGCATTGAACTCATCCGGAACGATCTCCACCGACCGTATCTTTATGGTAGGCGGCAATATCCTGTTCAATGCTTTCATAAGTTTCCAGTCGGGGATATAGGGGGAGAGCGGAGCTTTGAATGTTACCGCCATGCCGAGAGCATGTACTCCGGAATCCGTTCTGCTGCTGCCCTGAATACGCATGAAAGGCACATTGAACAATGTGGCAAGCCGCTCTTCAAGGATCTGCTGGACACTGATACCGTTATCCTGTCTCTGCCATCCGTGATAATCCGTCCCGTCAAAAGCCACCACAAGTTTGAAAGTGCGTTCCACTCTCTCCTCCATGGGGACAGAATGGGGATGGGGTGGATCTTTGAAAAAATTGGGGATGAAACGATCCTCTTCCGGCATAACCGTAAATTCCTTTCCTTAAACGATCCTTACGGACGGCAGATCTCGGCAGTTGCCACTGCTGTGTGCTGGAGAATCCCCCGTTTGTTATAGTCGATACGGAACAATGTAAGTTCATAACTGTAGGGTTCGGAGAGAATCAGTTTCCCCGCCCATTTGCTGATCCGTTCCTGATCCAGGATCACCGGCGGCTTCAATAAATTCATGACCGGAACGCAGGGTTTGAAATGATTTTCCTTCCGCAATCCTGCCTTTTCCAGCACATACTCATCCACTGCATCTTTCAATTCCTCAAAGGCATGGGTTTTCTGTACGGTAATATGGAATGAGTCGGCTCTTCTCACATTGGGGCCGAACCCGTAACCGGTGGGAATAAGCCGGATCATACGGAAACCGGTAAAGGTATCGGCAAAATCCTCTGCAAGAGCTTCCTGTGTTTCTTCACTGACTTCTCCGATAAAACGCACCGGCACATGCATGAGTTTTGCCGGGATCCATCTCCAGAAAGGAAGATCTTTTTCGCTTGCAGTGATCTCCTTTTTCATTACTTCGGGAACATCAAGAGCAATAAAAAGTTTTACTTTTCCTGTTTTGTTTTCCGCCATATCAAACCTCTTGTTTCTTCAACTTGTTTTCCAATATGTAATATACATTTACTGCAAAAAATGCCAATGCGCCGCAGGCGACCGCCGACGGTTCCCAAAAGACCGGAGAAAGTGCTTTCCCCGGCAGAACAACAACAGCAAATCCCAGTGCGACAGCAATATAAGCCACCCATTTGCGTAAAAGGAATTCCATTGTTCTATACCGGATACTGCGTGTATATGCCCCTTCCCCAAGCAAAGCACATCCGGTAAGGATCAGTCCTGTACTTGCTGCAACGGAAGAATTTGTCCTGTAAAAAAACAGCAGAAGCATAAAAAGAAATATCCCGCCGGCGGAAACGGCATGATACAAAGAGGCGTGAACAGGCAGTTTCCGTATATCTTTGCCGGCAATGACGATCCCCAGATTCCATATACAGGCACCGGCACATCCGGCAGCAGTTACAGCGGCAAGAAATCCTCTGTCCCACAGCAGTGTCTGTATGACAGCAAAAAGGACGATCACACAACACTCCGGCAGAAGAGGCAATATCTCGCCGGCCTTCCGGCATTTCCGGATTATTGCACCGGGATTTTTCTTTTCCTGTATAAGACTTTTCAGTATTGCGGTACAAAAAAGAAGAATCGCAAGGAAAAGCATGGGCAGTACCCCTTTTTTCCCGGTAAAAGTAATAAGGAAGAATGCACCGGCACACCATGCCTGAACTGCAAACCCCTGCCGGGGAGGTTTCGCCAGAAGATGTTTTTCCGGATCAAGTCTTCGGCGGACCGTTTTAATGATCCTCTCCCAGTTGTCCCCGATGATATAAAGAATAAACACCGAAAGGGAAGTGATATTTGTATCACACACGCCCGGCAGGATCTTTCCATTGGCAAAAAGAAGGATCACAAGAAATATAAGGGAAAGATTCCTGATCTCCGGCAGAATACCGCGGAACAACAGCAGTAATTGATACTCCCAGAAAATAAAAATAAAAATAATGGAAATATCCGTGATCCACAATGTATCCGCAAATGCGGTAAAAAATGCAAACACTCCGGCAAGCACGATAAATCCCGTACCGGCGGCAAAAAGATGATCCCGCAGCCGTTTTCCGCTCCACAGCAGACATCCGGCAAGAGGCAGAAGAAGCAGATATTTTCCATATCTGTTCAAAAGCAGATAGTCCGCCCCTTCCTGAAAAACAAAAAGGGATGCAAAAACGATCATTCCCAGAAAAAGAAAGTCTGCAAAACGTTCCGGCAGGGATGCAAAAGAATTTTTCCCCGGGAAGAGTTTTTTCCGGGGATTTTTTCTGCTGGAAGTATAAAGAGCGATGCACCCTGCTGTCAGCAGAGGAAGAGTCACGCCGATACCGAAAGGGATCTGCAAGTGCAGAAAAATAATGATCATCAGCAGTACAAATCCTGCATAGGCGGCAAAACGCATCTTTTCGGAATTTTCTTTTTTCCAGATCCCTGCGATAATAAGAAGTGTAGCGATAAAGGAACCCCATGATACGAC
>JAFVRL010000149.1 GCA_017504325.1 Lentisphaeria bacterium
GCAATAGGGGGTATTGGCATTCCCGTAATAATCACAAAGCCCCACTCTGGAAAAGACTTTGCTCCATTGCTGATACTTTTTGTAATAAGGAGGATTGATGGAGCATTTCTTATCATTGACAGGATGGGCGATACATCTGCCGTGTGCGTAGTAAATAGCGGCAATTCGTTCATCATATTTGAAAGAAGGATCATTGGGTATATCCCGGTAATCAGAATAAATATAGACCCATAATTTTGCTTCCGGAACTTCTTTCAATACATCGGAAGTTACCTCCCGGAAAAACTTGTGGAAAAGGTGGGAAGTGGAGAATTTGCCGTTGACCGTACCGTATTTTTTACAATTTTCACACTGACACCAGCGTTTGATCATATCGGCACAGGAGATCCCGAAAGTACCGGAGGGATTTTTTTTCACTATGGAAAGAATATGCTCTGTTACAAGTTTCTTTACTTCGATATTGGAAACACATCTCTGTACCCAGGGAAGCAGCTGTCCTTTTTTTGTATTCTTACTGTAACAGCGGCATTTTACCCTTTTTCCATCGAGCAACGGGAAATATTCCGGGTGACTCTCATAAAGTCTGGACGGAACAGCGGCACAAAGGGTCATGTGCCCGCTTCCGGGAAGTTCCTTATGGGCGATAAAGGCATATTCTTTCGCTTGTTTACCACCCCGGGGGAGGGGCAGAAGCAGATTTCTATACTGCCATTTAAGCATATCCTCCGGCTTCCATGGAACATCTTTTTTATCGTGTCCCGTATAGGCTGCAATGCGGAAGAAAGTGAAAGGCTTATGCAGTTCCTCCACATTTTCCGGCATGGTGATGCGGGCTTTTTTTACATAACTTTCCCCCTGTCTGCCGGGATAGAGAAATGTTACTCCCAGATATTTCCCGATAAAGTAACTTGCTCCGTAAACAAGAGCGCGGGGCGTTTTGCCTGCAATAATAAAGGATTTATCTTTCAACCGGAAGTAAAAAGCATCTTTGGAAGGACAGTTTTCCAGTTTTGCTTTTATGTCTGCGGGGATAAGGTTCTCTTTTTGAGAAAGATCGGAAAGAATGATCTGAAAGGATTTTTCTGTCCCGGAGGGATCTGCCGTTTTCACTTTGACAGAAAGGACTTTATCAAAAAATTCCTGCAATTCCTCTTTTGCGGTCTTCTGCTGGGGAGTGATCCTTTTTCCCGGAAGGACGATTACCGGAATACTTTTCCCTTTCTGTGCAAAAATGATCTCTTTACCTGCAAGGGATATGGCAAAAAAGAGAATGAACAAGAAAATAAAAGAAAGTTTTGTTTTCATAAGTTGTGACCTTATATTTTTTATAGTATATATTAATCGGGGAAATTGACATTCAGGGGGGATCCGCTTGCCGGATAATACTGCCAGCTTGCTGTAAGTCTTCCGTAAGTACCTGTTCCCTGTCTGCCGAACTCACTTCTCCGCAATGTTTTTACTGCAAGATCGAGGAACAGCAGGGAGTGACTTTTCAGATCGTGGGTAAACATATAATCATTGGTATCCGGCCCTGATGCACATTGTGCCCAGAAGAGTCTTTGAGGCAGCCGGACTGTTCCCGGTTTGAAAAATCTTTTGGTACCCGGATCGATATGCCAGGCATATTTTTTTCTGTCATGATCCTGACGGGGATCGGCAATATATTTATTCACTCCGAAAGTACACTGTTTGTTTGATGGAGTGTAATTTCTGCTTACCATAGTATCAAATGCGTATTGGCAGCCCAGAGGACCTTTCAAACCGGTTTTAAAGGCTGTGATTCCGGTAAACATGGCTTTCCGGGTGGGTTCTGAAGGATATTCGGAGAAAAACCAGAACCAGAACTGGTCGCCGGTATAATATTTGCTGTAACCGATGCCCCAGTCTTTGTAGGAGTCAGTGTAAAGGGTAAGTGCCAGTCCGATCTGTTTAAGTTTATTATTGCAGCTTGTTATTCCTGCCAGTTGTTTTGCTTTGTTCAATGCCGGAAGCAGCATGGCTGCAAGGATGGAGATGATAGCGATGACGACCAATAGCTCGATCAGCGTGAACGCTGATCGAATGAAGCACGGCTCCGCCGTGTGAAGCGCAGCGTTGCTGCATGAAGCGTTTGCCTGCGGTAAACATGAAGCACTTGCTTTGCAAGTATGATGCGGCGTATTTTTGTAAGCGGCACTCTCCGTATGTTTCCGTACACATCCGTACTGATCCGTACAAATAAAGCCTCTGAAAAAATCACGGCAGAGTTGTGAGGTGACGACCAGCAGTTCAATGAGTGTAAAATTTTTTTTCATATTTTTGCTCCTTTAACATCTGTTTTTTTCAGTAATATTGATCCGGCAGGGGGCATACCCCTGCCAGAATTGTTTTTTCTTTCCGTGATACAGATCCAGAAATGTATCAAGAGAGTGTTCGGCTATATCGTTGGCTGTATAAAGAAAACATCCCACAAGTTCCGGATAGGGAACGGAAGAAAGACTCTTGTCCAGAAAAAGATAGGGGAGGGCTTCTTTGGTGGGATTTTCTTCAAAGATGGCTCTTGCCGCGCCGGAAAAGGTCTGATCGGAAAGGTAGAGAAGAGTGTTGGAATCCACGGCATTGGCGTGGAACAATCTTTTCATCTCCGGATAACCGCTGCCGCCTTCCGCAGAAAGAAAGAGTGTTTCTTCATAAGGAACCTTATTTTCTTCTGCCGCCAGTTTTATTCCTTCCAGTGTTTCCAATGGTCCAAGGTGGATCATATTGCTGAAAATCCCCCCTATTCGGGTAAAATGGTATTTTTTCAGCAGAATGGATATGGCGTTTTTTGTATTGTTCAAAACATCTTTCCTCAGTATATTGCAGGGGACGTCCAGCCGGTAATTGCCCAGAAGCAGGAAAAGGATCTTTTCTTCATGCAATCTCTTTACAAGTTCATTATCTATATAGCCTCCGAGAAGAAGTCCGTCAAGTTTGTAGTTGCGGCAGAATTGCAGCAGACAGTCCACCTGATTTTCCAACCCGAAGTATAATTCACAGTTCTTTTCCTTTGCCTGTTGCAGAAGGCGGGGATAACTTTCAATAAAGGAATTTTCCTTGAGAACATTATTGTAATATACATATCCGATCCTGACCGGTGCTTTCCCGGAGGAGACCGGGGGGATATAGTCATTGACATATACTCCGCTTCCTTTTGCAGAACGCAGCAGATTTTCTTCTTTCAGGATCTTTATTGCAGAACGGATCACCTGTCTGCCTACATGGAAATGATCGGCAAGCAGATATTCGCCTTCCAGCTTATCTCCCGGATTGATGCTGCCGGAAAAGATCTCTTTGCGTAAAAGATCC
>JAFVRL010000150.1 GCA_017504325.1 Lentisphaeria bacterium
ATAGGGATATTTCCCATGTTTTTTGCAAGAACGGGGAGAAAATCACCATATAGAGGAAGGTCTTTACTTCTGATTTTGAAAAGATTAAGTTTTGCATTTTTTCTGTTTACTGCACAAACAAGACATTCCCTGCTGTCCGGAAGTGCCTGCAGACACAGTCCTTTTATATCTGCAAAAGAGACTCTTTTTACTTTCAGCATTTTTTCCGGAGCAAATTTTCTGCATCTGTAATAACATTTTTCCCGCAGATCGAAAACAAGGAACATTGGATACTGCATACAACGGAGGATCATGATTATGCTGATAAAAGCATGTATAAAAATAACGATGTTTGCCTGCAGAAATATGGCAGTACAGGCAAGAACAAAAGAAGCGATCCCTGTTGACAGAAGCAGTCCGGCAGGTTTTTTGCTCCGGATGATCCAATGATCTTTATCCGGTTCTTCCGGAGGGAAATCCATGTAAAAATCACAGCGGGAAATGGGCGGATACAGTTTTAGGGTTCCCGGAGACGATTGCTGTATATATTCTTGCAGCTTTTCCGGCAGAATAAAGGATCTTTCCGGCAATGAACGGAGAAAAAGAGTAAGAAAAAATATGGCAAGAATTGAAAAAAGAACGGTTGGAACATACCGGAGAAGATACCAGTGACCTTTGTAAGTAAACATTACTGCTGATTTTGCCGGATTTTCCGGATCTACAAGAATCGTCCTTGTGCTTCCTTTTTTCACCCACGGAGGAAACTCGCTGCTGTCATACAATATCCTGTCCCCTGTATAAGAACGGTTTTTGTATTTGTACTTATAAGAAACTGCCGAAACCTTTTTTATGGTTTTGCCGGAACGCTTTTTTTCTATCCTGTTGGAAAGGATGATACCGGGAACCCGGTCCCAGGAACTGATCCGTTTGTTCCACAGAAGGATATTCCATATTCCTGTTATTACAAGGATGAGACACATCAGGAAAAGAATAAGGAAAACAACTTTGTTGCCGATAGAAGATCGTGATGCTTTTTTTGTCCATTTTTCAATGCCGGAAAAATGTATTTTTTCTTTTGTCATTTTTGTCTTTTTCCTTTTCTTTTCCCTTAATATATCCCGGCAAAAAGTAATTGCAAATGCTTTTTTGGAAAATAAATATATGTTCCATTTGAAAGAAACCCCTTTGCGGGGTATATTAAATGGCATATATTGTGAACATAAAACAAGGTATCATATAAAAACAAAGGTAACCGGAGGAGAAAAAATGGAGTATGATTTTTCCGCCATTGAAAAAAAATGGCAAAACTACTGGTTGAGCAACAAGACTTTCAAGACACCGGATTTTTCCGAAAAGAAAAAACTTTATGTACTGGATATGTTCCCTTATCCTTCCGGAGCGGGGCTTCATGTGGGACACCCTGAAGGATATACTGCTACGGATATTTACTGCCGTTTCAAACGGATGACCGGTTATAATGTACTGCACCCCATGGGCTGGGATGCTTTCGGGCTTCCTGCGGAACAGTATGCTGTGGAAACCGGTACCCATCCCGCTGTGACCACAGAAAAAAATATCGCCACATTCAAAAGACAGATCCAGTCCCTGGGCTTCAGCTATGACTGGGACAGAGAGATCAATACCACCGATCCCTCTTACTACCGCTGGACACAGTGGATCTTCCTCCAGCTTTACAAGAAAGGGCTTGCCTATATTGACGAAGTTCCTGTAAACTGGTGTCCTGCGCTGGGGACAGTGCTTGCCAATGAAGAGGTCATCGACGGCCGCAGTGAACGCGGTAATCACCCTGTGATCCGCAAACCCATGAAACAGTGGATGCTGAAGATTACTGCCTATGCCGAAAGACTTCTGGAAGATCTGGAAGGTCTGGACTGGCCCGAAGGCATCAAGGAAATGCAGAGAAACTGGATCGGAAGAAGTGAAGGAGCTTATGTCATCTTCAAAGTTGACGGCAAAGACGCTGCCGTAAAAGTCTTTACCACCCGTCCCGATACCCTTTTCGGTGCCACCTATATGGTGCTTTCCCCGGAAAATCCCCTTGTGGATGTGATCGCTGCTCCCGAATGTATGGATGCCATTGCCGCATACAGAAAAGAAGCCGCTGCCAAGAGCGATCTTGACCGTACGGAACTTAATCACGACAAGACCGGTGTCTTTACCGGGGCTTACGGTATCAACCCTGTGAACGGTAATAAGATCCCCATCTGGATCGCCGACTATGTGCTGAATACCTACGGTACCGGTGCCATTATGGCAGTACCTGCCCACGATACAAGAGACTTTGATTTTGCAAAGAAATTCGATCTTCCCATTATCGCCATCATTGATCCCGATAAAGCGGAAGCCGCCGAAGCAAAAATCGATCCTGCTGACGTCTTTGCCGGAAAAGTCTGCTGGACGGGGGACGGTAAGAGTATCAACAGTGCCAACAGTGAAGGACTGGACATCAACGGACTGGATGTAGCCTCTGCCAAAGCCAGAACCATTGCATGGCTGAAAGAACGTTCCTGCGGGGAAGGTACCATCAATTACAAACTGCGTGACTGGCTCTTCAGCCGTCAGCGTTACTGGGGTGAACCTTTCCCTGTGATCCACATGGAAGACGGTTCCATCCGTCTTGCTGAAGATAAAGATCTTCCTGTACTTCTGCCTGAACTGGATAACTACAAGCCCTCCGGAAGCGGGGAATCCCCCCTTGCCAATGCCGGAGCATGGCTGGAATATATTGATCCTGTCAGCGGTATGAAAGGAAGAAGAGAGACCAACACCATGCCCCAGTGGGCAGGTTCCTGCTGGTATTATCTCCGTTATATCGATCCCAAAAATGAAAAAGAATTCATTGATCCTGAAAAGGCAAAATACTGGCTGCCTGTTGACCTGTATGTTGGAGGGGCGGAACATGCGGTTCTGCATCTTCTTTATGCAAGATTCTGGCACAAGGTCCTCTTTGATCTGGGACTTGTCCCCACCAAAGAACCTTTCCAGAGACTGGTCAATCAGGGAATGATCCTGGGGATCTCCTACAAAAATGAACGCGGCGTCATCATCCCCAATAATCAGGTGGAAGATAAACCCGGCGTGGGACCCGTGGATAAGGAAACCGGTGACAAACTTACCGCTTTCCCTGCCAAGATGTCCAAATCTCTGCGTAATGTGGTGAACCCCGATGATGTGATCCGGGAATACGGGGCGGACAGTATGCGTCTTTATGAAATGTTTATGGGACCCCTTCAGGCTGTGAAACCCTGGAGTACCTTCGGTGTGGAAGGGGTTTACCGTTTCCTGAAACGGGTATGGCGTATGATCGGGGAAACCCCCATTTGCGAGGATGCTCTCACTAAAGAACAGAACAAGATCCTTCATCAGACCATCAAGAAGGTCACGGAAGATACCGATACATTGAACTTCAATACTGCCATCAGTCAGATGATGATCTTTGTAAACGAATTTTCCAAACTGGAAAAGATGCCCCGTATTGCCGCGGAAGCCTTTGTTAAACTTCTGGCTCCCTATGCTCCCCACCTCTGTGAAGAGTTGTGGGAGATCCTGGGCAATGCCGCTCCCGTTTCTCTGGTGGAATGGCCCTCTTACGATGAAAGCTGCCTTGTGGAAAATGAGGTGGAGATCCTGGTTCAGATCAACGGCAAACCCCGGGCAAGAATGATGATGCCTGCCGATGCCGCTGCCGCCGCTATGGAGGCTCTTGCAAAGGAAAATGAGGAAGTAAAGAAAAATATTGGCGGTAAACAGATCATCAAAGTGGTTGCGGTTCCCAAAAGGATCGTGAACTTTGTTGTAAAGTGATTTGCGTATCAGCAGTTGAATGTTGAAAAACGGGTTCTTTTCCCGTTTTTCGATTTTTATGAGGAACCCGGAAAAGAAAATGAAATACATTTTGTGGAAAATAACAGAGAAAAAAAGCTCTTTTTTTTCTGCATGGTTGTTTTTATTTTCGTTCGGTTTTTTTCTATTCTGTTTTGTTTCTCTTCTTCCCGAAACGGGATCAGGGGGGATTGCCGGAAAAAAGAGTTTTTCTTTTCTCCGGGAGGATTATCCCAAACCGGATCCGGAGAACAGAAATACCTTGCAGAATGTCCTTTACAGCAGCACTGCAACAGAAAAAAGAGATCGGGAAATCTTCTTTGAATACGGAGTTGTCCGGGACAGGAAAAATGATGTCGTTCCGGTTGTCCGGATAAGTTTGACCTTTGAAACGGGGCAATATGTTTTGGAAGTTTTTCCGGATCTTTTATCCTGTTCCTGCCCTGAAAGAGCAGGTCCCGGAATTTCTTGAATCTTTTTTTACAGCGGCTTCCGGCAGATGCCGGGATGTTTTCCGCTTTCAAAAAATAAGTCTGAAAATATCATTTTATAAAAAGAGCTGCGGCTTCAATATTTCCGCAGCAGGATAAAATTATGCACGAAGAACTTTCTCTTACATTACAAATCGCCATTCTCGCCGTCCAGGTGGGGATCATTCTTTTTGCCGCAAAGATCGCGGGAAAAATTTTCAGTTTTCTGCGTATGCCGGCAGTTCTTGGTGAACTGCTCACCGGGATCATTATAGGTCCTTACCTTCTGGGATCCATTCCCATAGCTTTTCACGGTCTGGAGAAGGGGTTGTTTCCCTTTATTTCCCAGAGTCAGTGTGTTTCCACTCCTCTTTATGCGCTGGCTACATTCGGTTCCATCATTCTTCTTTTCATGTCCGGACTTGAAACAGATCTGCGGCAGTTTTTCCGTTACTCCTTTACCGGTACATGTGTAGGTGCAGGCGGCGCACTGGTCTCCTTCCTTTTCGGTGCATGGCTGGGAATGTGGCTTTTTAAAGCCCCTTTCATGGATCCCAGAGTACTTTTCCTGGGGATCCTGAGTACGGCTACCAGTGTCGGGATCACAGCAAGAATTCTGTCTGAACGCAAAAGTATGGATTCCCCGGAAGGAACAACGATCATGGCTGCTGCTGTTATTGATGATGTGTTGGGGATCATCTGTCTTGCCGTTGTTCTCGGTATTGCCGGAGCATCCGGAAGTTCCGGAGTGGACTGGGGCAAGATCGGAAATATTGCACTGAAAAGTGTGGGGATCTGGCTGGGGGCGACTCTTATCGGATATCTTTTTGCCCACAAGATCGCTGCTGTTCTCAAGAAAGCGGGGCAGAGCGTGGAGTTTTCAGTTCTTGCATTGGGATTGGCCTTGCTGTGTGCCGGTCTTTTTGAAAGTGCCGGTCTTGCCATGATCGTTGGAGCGTATGTGGCGGGACTTTCTCTCTCCCGTACAGATATTGCCTTTTCTCTGCAGAATCAGCTGCGCGGACTCTATCACTTCCTGGTACCGGTATTTTTTGTGGTGACCGGTATGATGGTGGATGTGAGAGTATTTACCAACCCCTGGGTCGTCAAATACGGACTTATCTTCTCTCTTCTTGCGGTTCTTGCCAAGATCCTCGGTTGCGCTGTCCCTGCAAGAATGTTGAATTTCAATACACTGGGTGCCTTGCGTATCGGTATCGGAATGATCCCCCGTGGAGAAGTGGCTTTGATCATTGCCGGTATCGGTGTGGGGACGATGATGGTCGTTGACGGCAGGAAAGTACCGATCATCAATGCAGAACTTTTCGGTATTGCCATTATTATGACACTCGTCACAACCATTGCTGCACCTCCTCTTCTCTCTTTTGTTCTTTCCATCAGGAAGCAGGGAACGAAGAAAGCGTTGGCGGATGATGGCAAATCTCTGCATCATATCTATACTTTTCCCTCTGAAAATATCCGGGATATGGTTCTGAATGTTATGCAGGAACATTTTTACAGTGAAGGTTTCAGACACTCCTCCTTTGACCGTGACGGTGAGTTGATCAGCTTCCGCAGAGGAAAAATGGTTTTCTCTCTGATGGTGGAAGGCAATTCACTTATCTTTGAATCCGACAGCAGGGAAGCTGTGATCATTAAAACGGTGATGTATGAAACATTTGTGGAGATCCGCCGTACTATGGGTGAATTGCAGGAATATGCTTCCGTGTTCGGCAAAAATATGATCGAGGCAGTTCCGGAAACCACCATGGAAAAGATGGATGTTACCGTATCCAAAAAACAGGCGGTTGTGCCGGAACATGTGTTCCTTGATCTTAAAGCAGCGGATCTGCAGGAGGCTGTGAAGGAGATCATCAGTTCTCTCGGCGGTAAAGAGGGAGTTCTTGAACCGGAAAGATGTATTTCCGATGTCCTGAAAAGAGAAAGCATTGCCTCCACCTGTATGGAACAGCATGTGGCGTTTCCCCATGCCAGAACCAAGGGGGTGGACAGATTTATTGTTGTTATCGGGATCTCCCGCAATGGGCTTGAACCTACCGGAAACAGTAAAGAAAAAGTGCATGTTGTTGTATTGAGTCTGGCTGCTCCCGGCTTTGACCATCCTTATTTGGAATTTGTGGCACATGCGGCAAATATTCTGTTGAAAAAGGAAAATGTGGATAAGATGGTTTCTGCTTCCTCCCGGGAGGAAGTGGCAAAACTTTTCAATTCTGAAGAGTGACCCTGTCCGGTAAACAGTTTCCGGAAAGTCCCGGCAGATCATTCTGTAAAAAGAAGATCCGCCGGGATTTTTTGTCCTGAAGGAGGACAAAAAGAGGGCAGGATGTACCGCAGAGGATACATTCTGCCCTTTGAAAAAAGCAATAAAAGATCTTATTTCTTTTTCGTTCTGTCTCCGTTGGCACTCCATGCTTTGGTGACTCTTTCCACCAGAACGGGCTGGGGAGCCTGATCGGGGGTAAACTCTTTTACAAGAGAATTGAGAATATTGATGACTTGCGTTCCTGTATCAGGAGCAAATCTTGCGTTCACGGTTTCATAGCCGCCTCTGCCTTCAACAAAGCAGTCGGGACTGGGTACATAACCAAGCTGATCGCTTGCCAGCTGGGAGTACCAGGTGAAGGGAAAGTGGGAGGCAGCTTTGAAATCCAGAGCGTACTGGGCAAACATTTCCCCGGAGGAGCTTCCGATCACCAGAGGCCCGATCTGGATGGCACGCAATGTTTCCACAGGATGGGGACTTGCTTTGTAATTGAGATCCGCCATAACAAGATATTTGCAGCGGTCAAATTCCGGATCGTCTTTTGTTGCGTGTTTATAGGCTTCCGCCACTCTTTCCTCATCGGGTTTCTTTCTGTCAAGTACAAGATCTTTTTTCAGAACACGCAATGTGGAACATTCGCCGCGGTCGGCGTTGGCAAGGATCCTGATGACTTCCGCGCCTACACTTCTGCCCAGTTTATAGGCAATGGGTTTGCCCATATCCTTTTTGAGGCTCAGATTGTCGATCTGGGTCACATCACCGGAGGCTCCGTTGATGTAAACAGCCCCGATATGCTGACCGAATACCCCTTTGACAGTTCTTACGGCTACTCCGGGGAAGTCGGAGGAGGCACCTTCCAGGTTGATGCAGGCGTGGCAGGAGAAATTCATCACACAGCCAAGCAGTTCTTCTGTACCTTTTTTCCAGATACCCATTGCCCCCACTTCATCATCCACGGGACCGGCATAATCCTCATTTTCAGGGTTGCCTTTGCCGGGATGAGTGAGTGCTGTACCGTCTTTCATGCTGATACGGCGGTTGAAGATCAGATTTTCCACTCTGCCTCTGCCGAAGGAAAAATCCACTTCCTCCACTCTTTCAGATGCAAGGGTAACGGCGGTAATGACCTGTTTCAGACAGAAGTTATAGTATGTGGCGTCATGGTAGGTAAGGACGTTTCGCATATTGTCGAGGACATCCGGAGGCAATTTATCTTCGCTGGGGAAAGGATCCCGCAAATTTCCGCCGGAATGGGTATGGGAGCCACTCATGATAACTTCAAAATCCGGCAGAGCCTCTTCCACTTTCTTACGGAATTGCGGACCTGTGGAGATCGTGTCGATCCCCACAAGAGCGATCTTTTTTTCGCCGTCATCAAAGACAACTGCACGAACCTGGAGCTGGTCGCAGATGACCTTGATCAGTCTCTTGGTGAAACCGCCGGGACACTCTGTACCCAG
>JAFVRL010000012.1 GCA_017504325.1 Lentisphaeria bacterium
ATAAAATTTTTTGTAAAAAGATGCGGGTTTCAGATCCCGGTCTTTCTCAAAAATTATTTTGCCATAGCCTGGGCAACTGCCACAGCTACGTCAACAGAAGCACCCACCATGGGGTTGTTGCCCATACCGATAAGTCCCATCATTTCCACGTGAGCGGGAACAGAGGAGGAACCGGCGAACTGGGCGTCAGAGTGCATTCTGCCCATGGTATCGGTAAGCCCGTAGGAAGCGGGACCGGCAGCCATGTTGTCGGGGTGGAGAGTTCTTCCGGTACCGCCGCAGGAGGCAACGGAGAAGAATTTCTGACCCTGGGCAATACGTTCTTTCTTATAGGTGGCCATTACAGGATGCTGGAATCTTGTGGGGTTGGTGCTGTTACCGGTGATGGCAATATCCACACCTTCGTTCCACATGATGGCAACACCTTCACGCACGTCGTCAGCACCGAAGCAGCGGACAGCGGCGCGTTCGCCTTTGGAGTAGGCTTTTTCTTTCACGATGGTAAGTTTACCGGTTTTGTAATCAAAAGAGGTTTCCACGTGAGTAAAGCCGTTGATACGGGAGATGATTTCAGCAGCATCTTTGCCCAGACCGTTGAGGATGACTCTCAAGGGTTCTTTACGGGCTTTGTTTGCACTCTTGGCAAGTCCGATAGCTCCTTCAGCAGCAGCAAAGGATTCGTGACCGGCACAGAAAGCAAAGCATTTGGTCTGTTCCTGAAGAAGCATACTGGCAAGATTACCATGGCCGAGACCTACTTTACGGTCATCAGCAACGCTTCCGGGGATGCAGAAGCTCTGCAAACCTTCGCCCAGTGTGGTGGCGATTTCGCTGGCAACAGTCTGACCGCGTTTGATGGCGACTGCGGCACCCACGAGGTATGCCCAGCAGGCGTTTTCAAAGCAGATGGGCTGGATGTCACGGACTCTCTGGATGATGTCCAGACCTTTGTCCTTGCAAATCTGTTCCGCTTCTTCGATGGAGGCGATCCCGTTATCATTCAAGAATTTGTTGATCTGGGCAATACGGCGTTCATAACTTTCAAAAAGAGCCATTTTCTTCCTCCTTATGCCTTGCGGGGGTTGATGACTTTGGCAGCATCAGCAAATCTGCCGTAGGATTTCTGGAATTTCTTGATGAAGTCTTTGACACTCATCTTTTCCAGATCTTCCTGACTGCTCTTGTTCACAAATTCCATCATCTTGCCCAGATTGACGAATTCGTAACCGATGACTTTGTCTTCTTCGTCCAGAGCCAGTCCGGTAACATATCCTTCAGCCATTTCCAGGTAGCGGACGCCTTTCTGGGCGGTGCTGTACATGGTTCCTGTGATGGAACGGAGCTGTTTAAGGTCTTCAAGACCGGCACCGATGGGAAGTCCGCCTTCAGAGAAAGCCGTCTGGGTGCGGCCGTAAACGATCTGGAGGAAGAGTTCGCGCATTGCGGTATTGATGGCATCGCAAACAAGGTCGGTATTGAGGGCTTCCAGAATGGTTTTGCCGGGGAGGATCTCGGCAGCCATAGCAGCGGAGTGGGTCATACCGGAGCAGCCGATGGTTTCCACCAGAGCTTCCTGAATGATACCTTCTTTTACGTTAAGAGTGAGTTTGCATGCGCCCTGCTGGGGTGCGCACCAACCCACACCGTGGGTCAGACCGGAAATGTCTTTGACTTCTTTTGCTCTCGTCCATGCACCTTCCTGGGGAATGGGTGCGGGTCCGTTTTTGGGGCCCTTGGCGACGCAGCACATTTCTTCTACTTCGTGTGTGAAGAGCATTGCTTGTTCTCCTGTTTTTGTTGATATCTACTGTGGATAAAGAAATTTAAACACATTTATAAATAATGTATCATAAAAAAAGGTTTTTTCAAGTTTTCCGGCACAGAAAAATACCGGAGAAGTTATTATTTTCTTTTCTGCTCACTCCCGTCCGGAGCAATATACACATTTTTAGGCAGCTGTTCGGCTATGGGGATCACCTCGTTTTCCCTGGAATTTTAACATTGATCACAAGCGCAGATCCAAGTGGTATTTTTTAGAAATGAAGCAAGAGCATATTTGCGTTCCCAATACTGTTTCTTTGTTCCATCCAGCCGTATGGAACAATAATCTTCCGCACGATGCGGCACAAATCCGCACTTCATCCCGTTGGAAGAGGTAGGACAGAAATGGATCGCCCCGTCAAAAAGTTCATTGCATTTCAGACATTTTCTGAAAGTTGCCTCCAATTCCTGCACACTCTTTCCTTTCGGCGGTGAAAAATGATAGGCACGCCAGGCATAAGTAATGATTTTTACATTGACCCCGGCATTCAGAAATGCCTGATAAACTTCATTGGTGCGGACATGGGCAATGTGATTATAGTTACTGATCTGTACTTCAAGATTCCGGCACTTTGCCAGTCTTTCCATTATTTTTCTCTCCGGGATAATGGTGCCGTTGGTTACAATGATCACACTTTTGATCTTTTTGCTTCCGCAAAGTATTTCTGCAACATCTGCCACTGACGGATGCAGAAACGGCTCGCCGCCAATGATTCCAAATTCATTCACATGGTCAGTCAATGCAAGCAGATCCTTTACATCCTTTATGACCTCCTCCGGGGGAAAGGAAAATCCTTCTTTATAATACTGCATAAGATTGGCACAATTTCTGCAGTTGAGAGAACATTTTGTAGTCAATACGGTTTCCAGATGATCAAATTCCACTCTGGCACGCCGCAATAAAAACAGATGCCGCAGAAAAATATACGGAAAAAAAACAAGTTTTACGCTCCAGACACACAAAGAAAAATTTTTTGTAAATTCCTCCAGTTCTCCCCGCAATCTGTGAAAAGAAAAATCTCTGATATATTCTTTAAACATCTTTATCCTTCCTTATTTACATTTTTTCCAGTGGAGCACCCTTTTGAAAAGTGCAAAAAT
>JAFVRL010000151.1 GCA_017504325.1 Lentisphaeria bacterium
GCCTTCCTTGCCTTCTGCCGGGAACAGGAAAAAACACTTGCCGCAGAAAAGCAGGAAGAAAAAAACGCCAAAGTTGAAATTGCAGTAAAAGTAAAAGAAAAAGTAAAAGAAAAAGTAAAAGAAAAAGTAAAAGAAAAAGTAAAAGAACAGAAAACAGTATCGGCACCTGTTGTCAGAGAAAATTACAGGAAGAAATATTTTGCAGCTTTTAATGATTTCGTACAGGAGATGAAAAAGAATAATTTGAGATATTTTTCCGGTTCCGATTCCATGCAGATCCGTCAGGGTTTTGACCGCGATTCTTTCAACAAAAACCGCCCTGTTCTTACAGAAAAACTGCAGAAGCTCCGGCAGATTCTGGAAGATGGCATAAAAAACGATCCATCACAGGTGTCCATATACAAAAACTGGCAGAATACCATTTCAGTAATGCAGCGTGCCTATGATACACTGTGTAAAAAAATAGATTCCGGCACTTACATGAAAGGGACTGAAAGAAAAACGGCTTCCCAAACACAGTCCCGTCCAGCCGGAACATCCTATCCGCAGGGAAAACTCGCAGAGTATCACAAACGTTATGATGAAAATTATGTTCAGTTATGGAGATTGGTAAACAGAAGTCGTTTGCGTTATAATGCCGCCACCCGCAGTTTTTCCCCCTATCTTATGCAGTATTTCCGGCTGGAAAATTTCCGGAAAACAAAACATGAGATCGAAAAAGTTTATGCAGAACTGGAAAAACTTGTCAATGATATCCGGAAGGAAAATAAAGAAATATCCGGTTCTTTTGCCGCAAAGATAAACAGCTTCCGGGACAATCAGAAAGCGTTCCGGGATTTTTGTGAACTTATTGAACAGAAAGAGGTCTATGCTTTTATTCATTCCTATGAGGCTTTTGCAAATGAAACAAGGAGGTTGGGAGTGTTTTATCACGCGCCTTGTGATGCCATCATTCCCCAGTTTCATTTCCGCAAAATCAGTAAAAATATCTTTATACAAAAGCAGAAAATCCTGAACCGTGCAATAAAAGATTTGAAGCAGAAAATCAAGAAACTTCAAAAGGCTTCTTCACACGCAAAGACTGTTTTTCAGCAGGATATACAGACTTTTACGGCATTTGAAAATGCGTGGCAATCTTTTCTTCAGGATATGGATAACGGTTTCTGGGATGAGTATTGCACAGTCAATACGCGACTTATGCGGGCTCTTTTCTCTTGCAGGCTCCACTTTATTCGCAGAAGAGATGGATACATGATCTACAGCCGGCATGTCATTATGGAGAATCTGATAGAAAAGAAGGAGCAGCTCAAAGAGGATTTCAAGGAACTGCTCCGGATCCTGACCTTCCCCCCGGAAGAGGCAAGCAGCCGTTTCAGGCGTGCCTTTGAATGTGAGAGGAAAACTGTTTCCCAAAAACAGAAGCAATTTCTAAAATTCTGTGCCGGTACTTTTTCAGAGAAAGAAAATAAAAAAGCACAGGAAACACTTGTAACAGTTCCGGAAACAAAGCAAACGGAAGTTGAAACAGTGAAACCGGAAGAGAGCAGGATCTCTGCCGGAAATAAGGAATTGACAGAATTTACGGCACTTTGCCGCCGGATCAAAAAATCCGTATTGAACGAATTTCTGCGGGAATCCCTGACTGCTGCCCGGCAGCCCCGCGCCGGAAAAGCGGAATTGTCCCTTACGCTTCCGGACAGTCTTGCAAAAGATGCGGCGGCACAGAAAATATACAGGGAGACAAAGGAGAGATTCATGCGTTTCCGGCAGATGCGTACACAGGCGGCAGCATTTCTTTATCAATTGTCCAGTTCCGGCTCATTATGCAACAACTGTACAGTATATGTCAAGAAACGCCTTTATCGTATCAACCTTATCCATAACAGTACCGTTCAGCTCAATAATGGAGTAAAGTATCATCTCTTTTATCTGGGCAGACACAATCTTGCCTCTCTTGCGATCACGGCGGTAAACAGGGGAGGTCAAACGATCCCTGTCCGCGATCCGGCTTCACGCAAGCAAGCTGGCACTGCGGGTGTTCGGATGGAACCATTGAACAGAAAGACTCTTTTCCCCTTCCTCTTGAAATTGTATGCGTTTGATGAAGCGGAAAGGTATGCGGATACGGATCTTGACAAAAAGCTGTTGAAAGAAATGCGGAGCTGTTATCCGGCAGAAGTTTCTTCAGCATTTCCCCGCACGCTGGTCAAATGGGATTTGATGCACCTTCCGCCGAATATGCAAAGTTCGGCTTTGCGTATGGAAGCTGCAACTCTTGAAAATAATTACAGAAAACAGAAACGATAACGGAACAAATCATAATACTGAACAAGCAATAAAACAGAGGGAATCCACCGGGATCAACCGGAAAAAAGGCAAAAACACCGGCAAACCGGAGATGACCTCAAAACTCAAGGAGTAACAAAAAAATGAATGCTGCATTTATTTTTTCCGGTCAGGGAGCGCAGAATGTTGGCATGGGCAGGGACATTTTTGAAAAGAGTCCTGCCGGAAGAGCTGTTTATGAAAAAGCCGATGAGGTACTTTCCTGGAAAGTATCTGAAATCTGCTTTGAAGGCCCTGCTGAAAAATTGACAGAGAGCCGCTATTGTCAGGTGGCGATCTTTGTAACAAGCATGGCATGTCTTGCTGCGTTCCATGAACAGACAGGGAATAAGATCGTTCCCGTGGGAACTGCCGGATTGAGTCTGGGGGAATATTCTGCTCTCTGCTGTTCCGGGTTCTTCAAGTTTGAAGATGCGTTGCGTCTGGTTGCAAAACGGGCGGAACTTATGGATGAAGCCACCCGCACCACCAAAGGGACGATGGCAGCGATCATCACAACAGGCGGCGGAGCTGAAGGGGAAATTGCAAGAGTCTGCAATGAAAACGGTATCGGCGTAGCCAACTACAACAGTCCTTTCCAGGTTGTCATAAGTGGCTCTGTGGAAGGCGTTGCTGCCGCTTCTGCCGTACTCAAAGGTGTTGCCGGTGTAAGAAAAGTCATGCCCCTTACCGTTGCCGGAGCTTATCACTCCCCGCTGATGGCGGAAGCAGGAAACAAACTTATTCCTTTTATGGAAGAAGCTCCTGCCAATGAGATCATCTATCCTGTTGCCCAGAACTATACAGGTACGATCACGGAAAATGCTGCAGATGTAAAGAGCAATCTTATCAAACAGGTTGCCGGAAGTGTCCGCTGGGTGGAATGTGTCAATGCCCTTTCTGCATTGGGAGCGGATACCTTCATTGAATTCGGTCCCGGAAGTGTTCTTACCGGTCTTGTTAAGAAGATCGACAGCACAAAGAGCGTTTTCAATGTGGCAAATTATGACGATCCCTCCAAGATCGTTTTCTGACAGAAAAAGACAATAACTTACCATAAACCTGAAAAAAGGAGGAACAAATGGGAAGAGTAGAAGGGCGCGTTGCCCTCGTTACAGGCGGTGCCAGAGGTATCGGAAAAGCCATCAGTGAAAAACTTGCTTCTGAAGGTGCCATCATTGTGATGGTGGATGTGATGCAGGATGTTGCAGAACAGGGTGCGGCGGAATTCCGTGAAAAAGGATATGAAGCTATGGCACTCCAGGCCAATGTGGCAAAGATGGAAGATGCGGAAGCCGCCATCAAAGCCGTGATGGATAAATACGGCAGACTGGATATTCTGGTAAACAATGCCGGGATCACCAAAGATAATCTTATGATGCGTATGAGTGAAGATGAATGGGATGCTGTTATTGCGGTCAACCTGAAAGGTGTCTTCAACTTCACCAAGGCTGCCACCAAAGTTATGATGAAGGCAAGATACGGCAAGATCGTAAATATCTCCTCTGTTGTCGGCAGGATCGGTAATGTGGGACAGGCGAACTATTCCGCTTCCAAAGGCGGCGTTATCGCCCTGACCAAAACCGTTGCCAAGGAATTTGCCTCCCGCAACATCACCGCCAACGCTATCGCTCCCGGGTATATTTCCACCCCCATGACCGATGCCCTCCCCCAGGCGGCAAAAGATGCATTTTTGCAGTACATCCCCCTGAAACGCCCCGGCAAACCTGAAGATGTGGCGAATGCTGTATTCTTCTTCTGCCAGAGCGAATCTGATTACATCACCGGTCAGGTGATGAATGTGGATGGCGGCTTTGTGATGTAAGAGATATTCTTACGCAAAGAAGTTTCAAAGATCCCCGGAGCTGTGTACGGCCCGGGGATTTTTTATCTCTATTCACAAAGATCCCTATTGTGAGCCATGCGGCTTAAAAAAATCATAAAAAATTAGTCTCCGCTAATTGAAATATCATCCATGACGATGTATATTAATCCTGTTGCAGAAGTAAAAAGTTTTTCTTGTGCTGTTTTTTTCTGCCGGAAGAATTAGGCACAACTAATAATTTATAAATATGATAACATAATAGATAAAGGAAGAGAATATGAGTACCAGAAAGTATTTCAGAAGTCCGGGGCAGGAATCCCATCCGGGAGTGACGACTCTGGCAGAACTTCCGGTAGGAGCAACGGCTACGATCCTGAAGATCC
>JAFVRL010000152.1 GCA_017504325.1 Lentisphaeria bacterium
ACCCTGCGGAGCCGTACAAGTGAGGAAAAGACCTCTCTTCTTCAGAGCATGGAAAAAGAGTTATGGCAGGCTTTCAGTACCAAACGCCTTGCAACAAATGTTTATGCAGTTCTTCCCGTTGCGGAAGTGGAAAAGGCCCATAATATACTGCGAACCTCACAGAATATCGGAAAAGTTGTTTTGACTTTCCGGTAAATAATCTTTGTTCTGTTAATGCCGTAAAACGGATTTCATCCCATGTATTTAGCCCGTTTTACAGCATTAATATTTTTCAGGATCTTTGACGATGAATGTATAAAATTCTCCCGGCCCCGGCAGAAAAACAGACATAAAAAAGATGTGTCGTTTTCTGCCGTTTGAAAAATACAAGTCCTGAAAATAAGATTTCCGAAAAATAAATATGACTTTTTTTTCCCTTTTCTCCTTGACTATTTTCAAAGTGGGAGTAAAGTTAATAGTATGGTCCTGCGGGATCAGTGCAGAGAATGTTAATAACTTGTTGATAATTTGTTGGTGAATGGTCATTCCAGCAGAAAAAAAAGGGAAAAACCGGGAAAAAAAAGTTTTTTTCAAAAAAAAATGATTTTTCCTCTTGACTTTTTTATAAAGAGTATTTTTCTGGAGTATCTCAAGAATGCTTTTGCGTATTTTTGAGTACAAAACAAGTTCAGAATGACGATTTCTGCCAGAAGAAAAACAGGAAAAAGGTAAAGCATTTCTTTCCGGAGGAAATCCCGCAGGGGATGTTTGGCAGCAAAAGCCGGCAGGAAAAGCAGAGATAATGTTAATAAGTAAATAAAAACCGGAAACAGGAAGTATTGAGAGTTTCCGGCACGGTATTTTTCATGTCGAAAATACTGTATGAATGATGTTTGAAGAAGGGTAGGGACAAAATGACAGGGGAGCGTCGATTCGCTTCGGAACTTTGGAGCCAGGCACTTGCCGGACTCAAAAAAATCGTTACGGAAGTGGCATACAGACAATTTATTGAGCCGATCGTACCGCTGAGCGTCAAAGAGGATACATTCCTTCTGGGCGTTTCCGACGATTTTTTTGCAGACTGGCTTGCCAATAACTATTCAGAGGTGATTTCTGACAGTATCAGCAAGGCATCCGGCAGAAGTATAAAGATAGAGTTTGTTTCCGGCTACACCTCCAGTGAGCAGGAAGAAACCCTTTCCTCTGCACAGGAAAAAGCAAAGGATACACAATCCGCACCGGAACTTTCTTCCGGGAAAAGCAAACCGGTATCTGCCGGAACTCCGAAAACCCGGAAAGGAAAAAGGCCCTCCCAGCCCCCATTGCAGCAGTTCTCCGTATCTGTTCCCTCCCGGACAAATGAGGAATACCGTGATGATTACACCAATGAAATGTGCGGGATCCGTCCGGATTTCACCTTTGACAATTATGTTGTGGGGGAAGAAAACCGTTACGCTTTTTCCGCGGCTATGACTGCCGCTCAGAATCAGGGGGTATATAATCCCCTTTATATCTACGGAAGCACCGGCATGGGAAAAACTCATCTTATCCAGTCAGTAGCCAATTATGTAAGAGAGCATAATCCTTCAGCAGTAGTCCGGTATGTCACATGTGAGGCCTTCCTCAATGCGTATCTGGATTCTCTGCACAATAAAAGTAAATTCCATTCCCATTTTGAATTCCGCAATTATTTCCGGGAAGTGGATCTTCTTCTTATTGATGACGTTCACCAGCTTGCAGGTAAAGAACAGCTCCAGGAGGAGTTTTTCAATACTTTCAATACGCTGCATAATGCAAACAGTCAGATTATTCTCACATCCGATAAACGCCCTTCCGAGATCCCCGGACTTGAAGCCAGACTTGTCTCCCGCTTTGAATCCGGTCTTACCACCCAGATCACTGCCCCCACCTTCGAGACCCGTCTTTCCATTTTGCGGCATGCCCAGGAGATCCAGAGTGTTAAATTTTCTTCGGACATCCTTCAGTATGTTGCAGAAAGAGTATCTTCCAGCATCCGTTCTCTGAAGGCGGCATTATTGCGTCTTGTGGCATTTGCCTCCATGACCCAGAGTGAAGTAAGCATCTCACTGGCAGAGGAACTATTGGGAGACATGCTGGACAAGGAAGCGGAAAATGCCAGAGTATCCATTGAAAGCATCCAGAAAACAGTAGCGGATCATTTCGGTATAAGGGTTCCGGATATCACCGGAAGCAAACGGCCTAAAAATATTGCAGAACCCAGAATGATCGCCATGTATCTTTCTCGCCAGATGACGGATCACTCTCTTGTGGAGATCGGTGCGGCATTCGGAGGAAGAAACCATGCCACAGTCCTTCATGCAGTCAATCAGGTAACAGAAGATGCGGAAGGCGATGAAGAATTCCGCAGAACGCTTTCTGTATTGAAACGGAAGATCAAAGGATAAAGGTTTTTCTGTATGAGGTAAATTCAAAAGTCATTCAAAAAAAAATCAAAGATGCACTGCAAAGAAAAGTGAAAGGTAATTTGAGGCTGCTGCCCTCTGCGGTAACAGCCGAAAAATGCTCCTTTTGTAAATCAAAGCAGATGCGCTTAAAGATTTTTGAGGACTTTTGAAATTACCTCTGTATAAGTTCTTTTTTCCTGTTGGATACAAAAAGACGCATTACAGCACCACAAAGGAAAAACAGGAGGAAAAAGTATGCCTGTGAAAAAAAGAGACGGAAGGAGATTTTTTTCCGTCTTTTATTCCCTTTTCCCTGCCGGAGAGTTCCGGCAAAGGTGCTTTTTTGCCTTTCTGCTGTCTGTTTCCGTCATTCTTTCCCCGCTTTTTGCGGCAGAAACGGACAATGCGATCCGCATCAGGATCATTCAGACAACAGATATCCACGGACAATACAGTTCCTTTGCCAAACCGGGGATCACGGAACTGGCGCACCTTGTCACGGAAGCCCGGGAGGAAGCCGGAGAAAACAATACCCTTTACATTGACTGCGGAGATCTTTTTCAGGGGACATTTGAATCTTCTCTTGATAAAGGCGGCATGATGATCCATGCGCTGAACCTCTTGAAATGTGATGCCTTCATCCCCGGGAACCATGATCTGGACTTCGGACTGGATTCTCTTCAGAAAAATCTTCACTCTTTCCGGGGAAAGATCCTGTCCTGTTCCTGGCGTTTCCGCTCTCCGCAGGCTCCGGAAATAT
>JAFVRL010000153.1 GCA_017504325.1 Lentisphaeria bacterium
CCCGTATTCCGTCATGTCCGAATAATCTTGTCATAATATTCCTGTTCTCCTGATTTATGATATAAATATATATGTGAAACATGTCTTTGTCAAGAATATATATCCTTCCTGCGGGTAAGGAGTTGACTTTTTCTTTAATTGAAGTAAATTATCTGCCGGAAAAACAAACGGGGGAACAAAATGAATCTCTTACTGCTTACAGAAAAAAACAGACTTGAAAACAATATTTTCCTTGTGGAAGATGAACGCGCCGAACACATCAAATGTACTCTTCATGGTAAAGAGGGCGATACTTTGAAAGTGGGTTTTCTCGGCGGTAACCGGGGAACGGGAACTCTTCTGAATGTGGAAAAGAAAAAGATCCTGCTGGAATGTAAAGATTTTTCTCTTCCTCCCCCGGTCCCGTCTCCTGTGATCCCCATTATCAGTCTGCCCCGTCCCCAGAGTTTCAAAAAAACGCTTCATTTCATAGCGTCAAGCGGAATAAAAAAAGCGTATTTCATTCATTCGGAAGGTGTGGAAAAAAGTTACTGGAAAAGTTCTGCACTGGAAGAAAAAGCTATTGAAAAGGAGCTTTTTCTCGGTTTGGAACAGGGATGCGATACCATTATGCCCACACTGGTTTTCAAGCAATCATTCAAACACTTTCTCGCAGGGGAAGAATTTGCTGCATTATGTAAAAATACAGATAAATTGATCGCACATCCTTATCATACGGCAGTCCCATGCCCGGTAAACGCCCGGAAACCCACCCTCCTTGCCATCGGTCCGGAAAGCGGTTATATTGAAAGTGAAGTAACATCTTTTGTGGAAAAAGGATTTCAGGCGGTCATATTGGGCAGTCATATTTTAAGAGTGGAATTTGCTCTTGCCGCCGCCTGCGGGCGATTGATGTTTTGAACATAGAGTTTCTTCATATAAAAGATTCTGCAAGATCGTTCCAGTATTCCAAACCTTTTTCTGTGGGGGCAAGAGTATTTCCTTTTTGCTGCAATAATCCCAGACGGATATTTTTTTCTATTGTTTCTTTCCAGAGAGAAAGAAAGGAAAGTCCTCCGGAAACATTCTCCCAATCAGTTTTTGTCCAGCCGGCAACTTTCCGTAATCCCATAATAAACATTTCCGCAAGCCGTTCCCGATCCCCGATCACATCTTTTTCCGCTTCTTTTCCGGCGAGAAAATCTGCAAGGGGACTGCTTTGCGTCCAACGGTCCTTTCCATTGAAAGAACATGCTGACGGTCCGAGCCCCAGATAGGATGCGCCTTTCCAGATATTATCGTTATGACGGCAATGATATCCCATTTGAGCGTAATTGGATATCTCATAACGGGGGAACCCGTTTTCTGATAAAACCGCTCCCGCCATTTCCCACATGTCTGCGGAAAGGTCTTCATCCTGTTCCTGATATTTTCCGGCAAGAAGGGTTCCTTCTTCAAGAATAAGGGAATAACAGGAAAGATGCGTTATTTCAAAGGCAAGGGCTTTTCGCAGTTCCTGTTCCCAATCGATTAATGATTGTCCCGGGAGAAGATAAATAAGATCGAATCCGATATTGTAGATGGAATTTTTTTTGAGAAGCGCGATCGCCTTTTCCACAGTTTCCTCAATATTTTTTCCCTGATCCCTTCTGCCGATCCTTTTCCGGAAAAGAGAGGAAAAACTCTGTATTCCCATACTGACCCGGTTGATGAATGCCCCCATTACCGCAGCTTTTTCCTCTGTAAGCGAAACGGGATTACACTCCATGGATATTTCAATATCCTTTTCAAATGTAAAATTTTTCCGGATATTCTGAAAAAGTCTGTTCATTTCTTCCGGCGGCAGAAGTGTAGGAGTTCCGCCACCGAAGTAGATGGAGCGCAGGGGAAGACAGGAAGAAGCCTCCTTTTCCATATCGGAAAACAATTTTTCCATATATTTTTGCAGAAACATTTTTTCCATCTTCCCCTCCGAATAGAAAGCACAGTAATCACACTTTCCGGCACAGAAGGGGATGTGGATATATAACTCTGTAAAAGGACGCTTTTCAAGCATTGGTTCTCTCAATCTATCCCGTACTGGGCGATCTTTCTGTGAAGAGTCCTGCGGCTGATCCCCAGTTTTTCCGCGGCTTTCGTCCGGTTGCCGTCACATTCATCCAAAGCTCTCAGGATCAGCATTTTTTCATTGCGTTCAAGATCACAGGAAGAAGGACTTAATATCTTTCTGGAGATCCCCGGATCGGACTTTTCCCGGATATTCACAGGCACATTATCCAGGTCAATAAGCTGTCCTCTTGTCAGAACGACCATGCGTTCCACGCAATTTTTCAGTTCCCGGATGTTCCCCGGCCAGGAATAGGAACAGAGGGCGGACATGGCAGATTCGGAAATCCGCATGTCATTTCTGCCGTTCTCTCCGGCAAAGACTTCGATATAATGGTTGACGATGGGGGGAATGTCTTCCAGTCTTTCCCGCAGGGGCGGCAGTTTGATGTTCACCACATCCAGGCGGTAGAAAAGATCTTCCCGGAAAGTACCTTCTTTGACCATACTTTCCAGATCCCGGTTTGTAGCAGTTACCACACGGACATCCACCTGAATGGTCTCGGTACCTCCGATACGCTCAAAGGAACGGTTTTCCAGCACCCGGAGCAGTTTCACCTGAACGGAAAGAGGGATCTCCCCGATCTCATCCAAAAACAGTGTTCCGCCGTCGGCAAGTTCAAATCGTCCTTTTTTCTGCTCCACAGCACCGGTAAAAGCCCCTTTTTCATACCCGAAGAGTTCACTTTCCAGCAAAGTTTCCGGCAATGCGGCACAATGGACAGGCACAAATCTGCCGCTTCTTCCGCTTAATTCATGTACCGCCTGGGCGATCAGTTCTTTTCCGGTACCGCTTTCCCCGGAAATCGTGACAGTAGCCCTGCTGGGTGCTACCTGCCGGATGTTGTCCAGAATATTCTGCAAGGCTGCGGAACTGCCTAAAATATTACTTACGCCGAAACGGTTGTTCAACTGTTTTTTCAGTTCCCGGTTCTCCTCTTTGATCCTGCCGGATTCCAAAGCTCTTTCAATGAGGATCTCCAGCCGGTCAAAATTCAACGGTTTTTCCATGAAGTCGAAAGCACCTTTCTTCATGGCATCCACCGCTGTTTCAATGGAACCGTAGGCTGTGAAAATAATGACCGGCGGAGGATTCTCTTTTGCCAGAGCCGTTTCCAGCACACTGATCCCATCCGCACCCGGCATACGGATATCTGTAAGGACAAGATCGTAGGTATTGCGTTTCAATAAATTCTGCCCCATGATACCGTCTTCAGCGGTCGTCACTTCATATTTCATGCGCAGAAAACGGTTGAGGACATCTCTTGTTCCCCGTTCATCATCTACAATAAGAATGGAAGGCCGTTTTTCCCCGGCGGGATCATTTTTACTGTTTATCATCTGGAATCATTCCTTTTCTTTCTGCCCGTTCCCC
>JAFVRL010000154.1 GCA_017504325.1 Lentisphaeria bacterium
AGCCGCATTTCCAATGGATCACCACCGAAAATTCAGTCCCTTGTAAAGACTTTATTTCTTTTCTCCCGCCAATGCTTTTTCAGCAGCTTTCAAACGGTCACGCAGTTGGGCAGCCCGTTCAAATTCCAATGCTTCTGCCGCCGCAAGCATTTCCGTTTCCAGCGCGGTGATGACCTGTTGGGGATCCAGTCCCTCCCAGTTGTCCAATGGTGAACTTTGCGCCACTTTTCCTTTGGAAATACGGCTTTTACCGGTCTTTTTATCCTCTTTGATACCATATTCCGCATGAGGTTCGGCGATCCCGAAGGCAGAACGGAAAAAGTCTTCATTTTTCCCGGCATCTTTGTAAGAAAATTGGCTTTTCGCATTGGAGGCGTTTTCCCCCTCCCGGCTGATCAGACCAAGTACATCGGTTATGGTCTCTCTTTGGGATTTGACGATGGTTTTGGGGACGATCCCGTGTTTTTCATTATATTCCTGCTGTTTTTTCCGCCGTTCTTCCGTGGTACGGATCACAGCTTTCATGCTGTCTGTGATGTGATCTGCATAAAAAATGACTCTGCCTTCTGCGTTTCTTGCTGCACGCCCAGCCACCTGGGTGAGGGAACGGGTGGAACGCAGGAACCCTTCTTTATCCGCATCAAGGATGGCAACAAGTTTTATTTCCGGCATATCAATACCCTCTCTCATAAGGTTGATGCCGATGATACAGTCGAATTCCCCCTTCCGCAGTTCGGAAAGAAGTTTCACCCGTTCGATCACATCAATATCCGAATGGAGATATTTGACCTTCAATCCCAAATCACAGAGATAATCAGACAACCTTTCCGCACTCTTCTTTGTAAGAGTGGCGACCAGTGTCCTTCCGCCGGATTCGGTACATTTGCGTATCTCTTCCATAACATCGTCGATCTGATTGGATAAAGGACGCACCTCTATGGGCGGATCAAGCAAACCTGTGGGACGCACCACCTGTTCCACAACTCTTCCTTCTGAAAGATCCAGTTCAAATTGTCCCGGTGTGGCGGAAACAAAAATAACATCTCCGACAAGCTCCATAAATTCTTCAAAGGTGAGGGGACGGTTATCCAATGCCGAGGGCAGACGGAACCCGTAATCCACCAATACCTGTTTTCTGCTGCGGTCCGCTTTATACATTGCCTGCAGCTGGGGGATGGTCACATGGGATTCATCAATGATGGTGAGAAATCCTCCGGGGTAAAAATCCAGCAGACAGTAGGGACGGGAACCGGGGGCGCGGCCGGCGAGGTGCCGGGAATAGTTTTCGATGCCCTGACAGTAACCGATCTCCCGCATCATCTCCACATCATAATTGACTCTCTGGTAGAGCCGTTGCGCTTCCACAAGTTTTCCCTGTTTTTCAAAATTGCGGACGCACTCTTTCATCTCTTCAAGGATATTGCCGATGGCAAGTTCGATCTTTTCCTGGGACATGACAAAGTGTTTCGGCGGGAATATGACCGCATTGGACGGACGGGATTTGACTTTGCCCGTAATCAGTTCACACCGGGAAAGGGAATCAATGGTATCCCCCCAGAATTCCACTCTTACAAATTCCTCCCTGTGGGCGAGAAAAATATCCACTACATCCCCCCGGACCCGGAACTGCCCCCGTTCCGGAGCGGTATCATTGCGTTCAAACTGCATCTCCACAAGTTTATGCAGCAATTCTGTACGGGAAATATCCTGACCTGCTTTCAGTTCCACGGACATCTCCTGATAATCCTCCCTTGCCGTCAAACCGTAAATACTGGAAACACTTGCCACCGTAAGTACATCCGGCCGCTCCAGCAATGAGACCGTAGCGGAAAGACGCAATCTTTCGATATTGTCATTGATCCCGCAATCTTTTGCAATGTAGGTATCGGTCTGGGGAATATAGGATTCCGGCAGATAATAGTCATAATAACTGATGAAATATTCCACCGCATTGGCAGGGAGGAAGGCTTTGAACTCGCTGTAAAGCTGGGCAGCAAGGGTTTTGTTGTGAGAGAGGAGAAGTACCGGGCGTTTCACGGAGGCAAGAAGATTGGCAAGAGTAAAGGTCTTGCCGGAACCCGTTACCCCCAGGAGGGTTTGAAAACGGCGTTTTTCTTTCAAGCCCTGCATCAGTTCCGCTATGGCATTTGGCTGATCTCCGGCAGGTTTGTATTCAGAAAAAACATGAAACATACTTTTTTTCTCCTCAAAAAAATTCCGGCAGACCAGAATCTGATATGCCGGAAAAACTCAAGCAAAAAACGGGATCATTTGATTTCGTTCTGTTGCGCTACAAGCTGATCCGCCCCGTAAAGTTTCCGCAGTTTGGGTTTTTCGATTTTACCTGTGGGATTCCGGGGAACCTGGGCAAAAATGATCTTTCTGGGTCTCTGATAACGGGGGAGTTTCTGACAGAAATCATTTACGGCTTCTTCCGTGAGGACAGCTCCTTCTTTTACCTGGATGATGGCTGCGGCGATCTCTCCCAGACGGGCATCCGGCAGACCGATGACAGCCACATCGTTGATGGCATCATGTTTCCGCAGATAATCTTCGATCTGTACCGGATAGAGGTTCTCTCCGCCGGTGATGATCACATCTTTCTTTCTGTCCACGAGGTAGATGAAACCGTCTTCCGATTCTTTTGCCATATCCCCGGTGTAGAGCCAGCCGTCTTCCGACAGCACTTCACCGGTGGCTTTTTCATCTTTATGATAACGGAGCATCACTCCGGCACCTTTAAGAGCAAGTTCTCCAACTTCACCCCGGGCAACTTCATTGCGTTTATCATCCACGATTTTTGTCTGCCAGCCGTAGCCGGCGATCCCGATAGCCCCCACATGCTCAATATTTTCCACACCCAGATGTACTGCACCCGGTCCGATGGATTCACTCAAACCGTAGTTTGTATCATAAAGGTGATGGGGAAATACTTTCTTCCACCGTTTGATGAGACTGGGCGGTACCGGCTGTGCGCCGATATGCATAAGTTTCCACTGAGCAAGCTGATATTCCTCCAGTTTGATCTCACCCCGGTCGATGGCATCCAGAATATCCTGCGCCCAGGGGACAAGAAGCCAGACGACTGTACATTTTTCTTCCGAAACTGCCCGTACGATCCATTCAGGTCTGATCCCTTTCAGAAGGACGGCTTTGCCGCCTACAAGAAAACTGCCGAACCAGTGCATCTTTGCTCCGGTGTGGTAGAGCGGCGGAATACAGAGGAAGGTATCCTCTTTTGTCTGACCGTGATGTTTCTGCTCCACGATGGCAGCATGCATGAGACTGCGGTGGGCGTGTACGATCGCCTTGGGAAAACCTGTCGTCCCGGAGGAAAAATAGATGGCTGCTTCATCAAAGTCGGAAAGGGGAATACGGGGTGACCTGTCAGAACAATAGGAAACAAGACGGTTGTAGGATTCTGCAAAGGAGGGACAATCCTCACCCACATACAGAAGAGTCTTCACCCGGGGAATACTGTCGCAAATGGCCTCCACCCGTCCGATGTAGGAGGAACCGAATACAAGGACATCCGCATCAGCAAGTTCCAGACAGTATTTGATCTCTTCGGAAGAATACCGGAAGTTGAGAGGAACTGCCATTGCGCCGCTTTTGAGAATACCGAAATAAATGGGCAGCCATTCCAGGCAGTTCATCAGAAGGATGGCAACTTTATTGCCTTTCCGGATCCCTCTTGTCAGAAGCAGATTTGCCATACGGTTGGCTTTTCTGTCAAATTCACCCCAGGATATCTCCGACCGGAAAGATGCGGCAGGAGAGGACTCAATAAGAGAATATTCTTTCCAGGTGGTGTGTCTGTTTTCAAGTTCCTGGGGATTGATCTCCACAAGGGCAATATCGTTTTCATACATCGCAGCATTGCGTTCAAGAATTTCGGTAATAGGCATTTCGTACTCCCGGTTGTTTTTTTTCTGAATACCCTAATATAGCACAGGGTTTACCGATTGCAAATACATCTTTCCTTAAAACATGGCAAAAAAGACCTTTATTATGTCAAAAAAGTTCATTTATTGTTTGTCCGCCTTGAAAAACTCTCTTTGCCGGGGTAAATTACTTCGTAAGAAATTTTACCATATCAACCATAAAAACTTAAAGGAATATAAAATGGAAAAGTTCCGTCTTGCTATTATCGGTACAGGCGTGATGGGCAGCGGTCATATCCGGTTCATCAGTGAATTGGAAAACTGCTGTATCACAGCTTTGTGCGATACTGATCCTGTCAAACTCGAAAGACACAGAAAACTGGAAAATTGTGCCTTCTTTACTTCCGATGATGAATTTTTCGCCAACAGTCATCTGTATGACGGTGTTCTCATTGCCACCC
>JAFVRL010000155.1 GCA_017504325.1 Lentisphaeria bacterium
GGTTATTACTTGTTTTGCAAAAAAAACGATTCAAGAGTTTTTTTCCTGCGCCCCGATGGGGCTTGAATCTCTATTTGTACTCTTTCCCCGGGGTTGAAACCCCGGGCTGAACTCTACCGTCCCTCCGGGACTGTTTTATTTGCTGATATGATATTTTATACACACTGTCTGTTTATGGAAATCTGACAAAATCACTTTCTTAAAAAACAATTTTCTTCCGATCAAATATGGCGGAAATACCTGTTTTTTGAAAAATTATGGGATATCTGTGTTTTTTTCTGTGTTTTTACCGGCAGGAACAGCAGAAACCGGCAAGTCATCCGGAAGCAACCTGAAGATTTTAAGGACTTTTTGAAATTCTTTCTCTTGTAAAATATATAAAACGGGTGTAAAGTAACGGTGTGGGAAATAAACAAAAAATACATCAGAGAAAACCTCCGTGACCGGAAGTTTTTTCCGTAAGGATCAGGAAAGGAAAATACCGGATGAAAAAGAAGCTGCTTAAATTCATGTCACTTCTTCTGGGGAAAAATTCCTCAATGGGCTTGAGTGTTATCTATATTGTCATGGGACTGGCGTTTCTTCTGATCGTTTCCCTGAACCTGTATGCCTATTTCAATATCTCCTCCCTGGGGACAAAATATGCGAAAGTAAGTTCTGCTGCAAAAGGTTTCCGCATGGAAAGCCGGAATGCTTACCACATGATGAAAGAACTGATCAGTCTCAAAACAGTTCCGCAGAATAAAACCGGCACAGGCGCAGATGAACAGAAAAAGCAAGCGGCAAAACTGGAGTCAGCCATCTGGGATTCCCTGAAAGATGCCAGAGATTACTGGGGGCAGCTCGTCAAATTCCATCCGGAGATCCTGGAGCTGGGTAAAAAACGCGCCACAGATCCTGCCATCATCGAAAAACTGTATAATGCAGCCAACGAAATGGGGAAAAAGGGCGATGCTGCGGAAAAAGGTCTCGGAGAAATGGAACATACTCTGGGGATCGCGGAACAGGCTCTGGACGGTATTGAATCCAATCTTGAGGAAAGTGTAAGCAATGAAGTAATTCTTGTGAAGGGTGTCTATGTGGTGCTGATCGTCTTCATCATCGTGACTTTTGCCGGGATCATCCTTGTGATCTTCTTCGGGGAGTGGATCTTCCGGAAACGCTCCCAGGCTCTGGAAGGGAAGTTCACCAACCTGAACGCCCTTGTGCAGGGGTTTGACTCCATCATCATCACCATCAGCAACAAAGGGATCATCAAAAGCTGGAACCTGAACGCAGAACGGTATTTTGACAAAACGGCAGAAGAAGCTCTGGAAGCAAATATCTACGAACTCTTCCCCTATATGAACAAACTCAAACCCATTTTTGACCAGGCGGTCTATTCCAATAAACGCACCTATACCTACCACGAACTTGTAGGGGTGAACCGCGGACCCCTGCGTGCATTGAACATCCTCTGCGTGCCGTTGGTCTCCATGGAATACAAAAACGGATACATGGAGCTGCTTGTCAAAATCGACGATATGACCTCCTTCCGGCTGAACGAAGACCGCAAACTGCTGACCCAGAAAGTGGAAGCCATGTACGCCCTTCTGGAATCTGTGGAACGGGATTCCGCCCCCATGATGGAAAATATCAGTAACGCCATGGATACGGTAAATGATATTGCCGTTCAGTGCGGAAAAGATGGGGAGATCGTTCCCTACACCACCTATATGCGCAGTACCCTTGCCCAGATCGGGATCATCCCCCAGCTTTACATGTCAGCAGTGGCGGGAACCTCTTTCAGTAAAACCCATATCGACCTCAATGAAATGATCATGTATGTATTGAGGATCTGTCAGAAGACCTTTGACTCCAGAGTGAGTATTGAGGTATCCCTCAACGAATCCCGATCCTGGGTACTTGCCAACCCCATCCGTCTGTTCTATGCTTTTCTGAATATCGTCCGCAATGCGGAAGAAGCTATGATCTACACACGGAAGGAAGGCGAGGAAGCCGGGGGTATTCTTTCCGTCTCCGTGGAAAAGATCCCTGCGGAACGGGTAAGCATTGACAAGATCGTGCGTTACCGTCACACATTTGACGATGAACCTGCCTACTGGATCGTCCTTGTTTCCGATACCGGTACAGGACTCACCCCGGAGATCAAGGCAAATGCTTTTGACCCCTTCTTCACCACCAAAGACAAAGCAAAACATAAAGGATTGGGCTTGTGTACCACTGCCAACATCATCAATGATCTGGGCGGTCATGTGGACATCAATTCCCAGGTGGGCAAAGGAACCGTCTTCAAACTGTTCCTGCCGGAATCCAAAGAAAATGCCGGCAGCGACAGTACCGTCAACGACTCTCTCGACTTTGATGAAAATCTCATTGTCAGGGGTTCCGGCAAACTTCTTCTGGTCATTGACGATCCTCTGCTTTGCGATACCATGACCAAACTTTTCCGCAAAATCGGTTATGATGTCATTGCGGCGGGAAATGGTTTTGAGGCTGTCAACCGTTATGTAAAACATTCTGATGAGATCAAGGGAGTTCTGCTGGATATTTCCACCAAATATATGACCTCTTCGGATACTTATTTCCAGCTTGCTTCCATCAATCCGGATGTAAAGGTCATCGTGGCACAGACTTCCGACAGGGATGATGCAATCATGAATCTGAAGAAAGCCGGGTTCACCAACTTTATCCAGAAGCCTTATCCCATTGATATGATTTCACAGAAAATTGCAGAATTTTAACCATTTTTCAAATTTATTTTGATATAAACAGGAGTAAAAATGTTGAAGATCGGTATTGTCGGCTGCGGACTTCAGGCAGCTACTATTGCAAGTTATTTAAGTGTTTACGGTGATGAGTATGAAGTGGTTGCCGTTATGGACATGAATGTGCCCGGTTCCAAGGCGCGTATGGCACAGAAGGGTGTGAAAGTGGCGGAAAACTGCATTTACACTCCGGATGTGGCAAGTTTCATTGCTTCCGCCCCGAAGATGGACGGGATCATCATCGGTACCTATTGTGCCTCCCATACCGATATAGCCTGTGAACTGGAAAAACTCCATGTTCCCCTCTATATCGAAAAACCTGTTGCCATCGACTTTGCACAGGTGAACAAACTTTACAACACCTTCAAAAACTCTTCCACCCCCATCCAGGTCTCCCTTCCCATGCGTCTGTGCCCCCTGACACAGGAGGCAAAAAAGATCATTGAAAGCGGTAAGATCGGTAAAGTATGTCAGGTGGTGGGTTTTGAAGATACCGACGGGGAAGTTTACTTTACCACCTGGTTCCGTGATGCGGACAAAACCGGTGGTATGTTCATGCAGAAAGCCGTCCACGATATCGACTATATGCTCTATCTGGCAAAAACCGTTCCTGCGGAAGTATGTGCCATGCGTGCCAAGATCCATTATGTAGGGGACAAAGCCTATGAGCAGACCTGTGACAGCTGTCCGGACAGATATACCTGTCAGCATGGACCTACCTTCCGTTTCAATGAAAGAGGCATGGCGGAATCCTATGAAGATGCCCTTGACCATCTTACCACCATCCGCACTCCCGACGGGGAATTTCTGCGGAAACGCCTTTGTGCCGTATCGAAAGATATTGCCATTGAAGATATGGGTTCCTGCATCATAAAAGGTACAAACGGTGTGCAGATCACCCATACCCAGAACTTTATTGCCAGCTGCGGTGCCTGCCGCAGAGGTGCAAGATTTGTGGGAAGTCTGGGTTCTCTGGATATTGATTTCAATCACGGTACACTCTGTTATATGTCTTCTGTAAATATGGACATTGTCAATTACAAGGTCAACGGCGGAAAACTCTCTCACTACGGAGGAGACAGACAGCTTGTGGCAAGTTTCATCCGTACCATGAGAACCGGTGAACGGGGCATTACCGACCTGATCAAAGGAGACGGGATCATGAGTACCCTTACCTGTATTGCCGCAAGAGAATCTGCGGATACCGGAAAATTTATGAAAATTGCCTTTACAGAAGAATAAAGACCTTCAGAAAAAAGTACAGAAAAGTACGGAGAGAGTGGAGATCCTTCTCTCCGTTTTTTTTGTTTCTGTTCTGAAGAAAAAATTATTTTTCCAAACCCTTTTCAAATTTTTCGGGGAAGGAGTTTATATTTTTCCACAGCGGCTTTTCGTAAGTTACCGGAAAATTCTCCCGGCAGGAACGGATAAACTGCATCTTTTTTTCTTTACTGCACCGGGAATCGCGGAGGATTTTTTCCGTACGGGAAAGGTAATGGAAGAAATACTGATCTTCTTTCCTTTCCTTATAAATACGCAAAGAGAAATATGTCACAGGAAAAGCAAGGAGCGGAAGGAGGATATAAAGAAAAAGATATCTGTTTTTATGGGGTTTTACCGCAAGAAACGCCGTTGTGATCACGGCGGATAAAAAGAGGACACATACGGCAATGGAAATATAGAGGAGATATTCTTTTTCCGGGGGGAATATAATACTCTTTGAAGGATCTTCTTCCCATATTTTCAGAA
>JAFVRL010000156.1 GCA_017504325.1 Lentisphaeria bacterium
AAGTCGGATCGGACAATCTGTTTGCATTCAATCTCCGGGATCTTTCTGCAAGATTGCGTACCAGACCGAGTATCGAAAGTGTATCTGTCGTCCGGGTGCTGCCGGATACCCTTGTGGTCAGGATCATGGAACGGGAACCCCGGGCATTGATCAATTCTGCACAATCCCCCTATGTGGTGGATGTGAACGGAACTCTCATGCTCCGTACGGAATGTATGGATATATCCTCCAGTCTTCCTGTGATCTCCGGAATACGGGATCTGGCAATGTTGAAGACAGGGATGAAAGTAACGGAGGCTGCCGCCCCTATGGAAATGCTGCGGATCATCAAAACATCATGGCCGGATATCCGTGTTCTCAAGGTCGTCGTCCGACCGAAAAATATGATCTGTTCCGTAAAATATAAAAGTTTTCCCGAACCATTCCGGGTGGAACTGCCTAAAAAGAACATTCCCGGAAAGGTACGGGAACTTGCTACAGCTCTGGACCGGATCGTCAATACGGCAAGTACAAAACGCAATATCAATCTCATGTACGAAAACCGGGCAGTCCTAACCGATCTTCCCGGAAGTGCCGCACGTACGAAAAAAAAGCGTTGAATCAAATTGCGGCATTATTTTTCCGCTTTTCCTGCTGATTTTCTTTCCGCCCTTTTCCCGGCGTTAGCAGAGGGGAGGCGGGGACAGGAAAAGCAGAAATATAAATCTTTTTATTTTATTTGTAACAGAAATAAAATAAAAAGGTGTGCAAAAATAAAAATACAGAGTATGGTAACAATGGTAGTGGTATTGAAGGATCACCTTATCTCAACCGTAAATAAAATGGAGTATGGGTCATGTTTGTTTCTGTTTGCCGTTCATTAAAGGACATTGCCGGAGAAAAATATATAAATGCTGTCTGCGGGGCTTCCGCTGCATTGGGACTGGGAAGTTTTGAGGAACTGAAAGCCATTGCAGAGGAAAAAGTGGAATTTTATCCGGAAGATTTTGCAAAAAAGGCGGAAGAACTTGCCTTGCAAAGCGGGAAAAAGATCTGTGATGGATTATCCGCTTCTTTCCCCGGAGCTGCCACCAACGCTTTTGCCAAAGCCTTTCACAGAGAGTCTGCCCCTTTAAGCGGTTTCGGCTGTGTCCGTGTGGGGGAAAACGGGAAGATCGCCTTTATCGGGAAAAGTGAACACTATCAGGCTTCCCTCGGTCATAATTTCCCCGGTTATAAACTCCTGCTCAATGCATACCGTATAGGGATAACCAATCTTACCCATAACAATACAAGAGGGTATCTCACCCGTCTGCTGGAAAGGGAACTTATCCGGACAGCCAACGGAATAGATAAAAAGGATGATGAAGCTCTGGAAAAGGTGCTTGCCTCCAAAGATAAACACGTTCTCAACCGTGTCGTCAATCTGGAAACAGGTTCTCTTGCCTGTGAGGCTGCTTACAAGATGGCTTTTGCCAGATTCTATAAATTGCAGGGGGATTTCCCTGCTCCCCCCTATGAAGGAAAGATCCCGGTATTTGTGGTCATGGCGGATTCCGACGGAGGAAATACTGCCAATTATCACGGGACGACTGTTCTTACCCAGATGATGCGGGGACTCTGGCCGGATGCTGCGGAGATCCTCATCAATGCAGGATTATTGAAAATCGTTGCCTGTCCCATCAATGATGTGGATGGATTTAAAAAGATCGTGGAGGAATATGACTGCGGAAAATACAAGATCGCCTTGTTCTCCCATGAACTTGTATTGATGAACTATGCTGGGATCCGTCTTACTGATGCTTTTGTAAAGGAAACCCATGCCATTTGCGATACCCATGATATTCCTGTTCTTGTGGATGAGATCCAGTCCTGTATGTGGTCAAAGGAGCTGTTCCTTTTCCGCAAATACAAATGCCGTCCGGATTTTGTTTCTGTGGGGAAAGGTTTTCCCGGAGGACAGTATCCCGCCTCCAAAATGCTGATTGCTGCTCCCATGGATAATCTCAATCAGTTCGGTGCTTTAGTGACCAATGGTCAGGAGGAACTTGCCTCCCTTGCCAATCTTATTACTATGGAATTTGCCCGTGAAAATGCTTCTTATATCGAAAAAGCAGGAAAAATCTGGCGGGAGAAACTTTTGAATGTGACTTCCTCCTTCACCGGGATCGTTGACAAAGTGGAAGGCGATGAGCTTCTTACTTCCATTATCTTCTTTGACCGGGACAAGGCAAATACATTCAGTCATATCCTTTCAGATGAATACTGTATAGATGTCAGTGTTCAGACCTATAAGCCCAACTGCCCCAAAGCGGCATTGTTGAAACTGCCTCTTATCACAACGGAAAAGATGATGGATCATATCATTTCAAAGATCCGGGAAGGGCTTGAAAAGGTGAAATAATGGCTTACTTTATCGGATTGGATCTGGGGACAGGTGCAACAAAAGCGGTTTTATGGGACGGAAATAAAATCGTAAAAAGTTCTTCTATGGAGATCAACTTTCTCCGGGACGGGGAAAAAGTGACCATGGAAAGCAATTCCTGGCTGGAAAAAAGTTTACAGCAGATCCGTTCCCTTGCCGCCTGTGCTGATGGCCCTGTTGAGGCAATTTCCATGTGTGCAGCTTCCGGCAATACGCTTGTTGCCGATGAAAAAGGACACCCTCTGTGTAATATCGTAAGCTGGCTGGACGGGAGAAAAATTGAGGTGCCTCCTGTTGAAAATCTCCATGATATTGTGGGCTGGCCCTGGGTGAAGGGGTTTCCCTATACCCACATCAAAGCGTTGCAGAAAGAGTTTCCGGAAATTTTCAAAGGGGAAAGCCGTATCTGTATGAATAACGATTTCCTCCAGTACCATCTTTGCGGCTCCTGGGCATTGGATCACTCTTCTGCCACACCTTTTTATTTGCAGGATCAGAGGACATTTTCCTATTATAAACCTTTCCTTGACGATCTCTCTCTGAAAGAATGCCAATTATCCTCTCTTGTGCCGTCATGTACAGTCATCGGGAATTTGAGAAAAGAGATCCTTGGCGGCAATCTTACGGAAAATACCAAAGTTGTTGCCGGATCATTCGATCATCCTTCTGCGGCAAGAGCGTGCAATATCACAAAGGAAGGGGAGATGCTTATTTCCTGCGGTACAAGCTGGGTCGGTTTTGCCCCGGTGAAGGCGCGAACGGTGAAAACAGGCTATCTTTCCGATCCTTTTATGGTTCATGAAGGCGGCTCCTGGGGATTGATCCGTTCCTGGAGCAAGGTGGGATTGGAACTGGAAGAGTGGATCGTAACACATTACGGAAAAGAAAAAGACCGTTATCAGAAGTTCAATGATGAAGCTCTTGCCGGAGGAATAGCAAAAGAAAAGATGCTGGAAGCCTGCCGGACTTTCCGGGAAAGGGCATTTCCGGAAACAAAATTTTCCCGTATCGTTCTTTGCGGAGGACCTTCCGAATCTCCGGCATGGAGAAAATATATGGAGGAAGTCTGGGAGGCGGAGATCGAAATATCTCCCTTTGATAAATATACCGGTGCCGTCGGTGCTGCAAAAATGGCAATGAAAGGAGCTGACAGGAATGTTTGAAATGGTGACAGAACAGGATAGAAAAGTCTTTCAGGAGGAATTTGCGGGAAGACTTCCCTCAAAGATCTTTGATTCCCATGTGCATATCATAATGAAGGATAGTTACTCTCCGGAATGGGGAACAGATAAGATATCCTACCTTGAAAAGACCCAATGGCAGTTTACTCTGGAGCAGTTTTTCTCCATCTGCAAAGAGATGCTGCCCGGTGTGGAGATGTTTCTTACCGGATTCGGCGGGCCTTCCAAGAAAGTAAAACGTTCCCATGCCTCTACCTTC
>JAFVRL010000157.1 GCA_017504325.1 Lentisphaeria bacterium
CATCTCTTTTTCCGGACATACCCATGATCCATTGGAAAATGAGCGTGCCATCTGGCAAAAGGAATTTACTGCGATAACCACATCCACATTAAGTTATGTGTGTTCGACCGATGAAGGCTTTTACAACAGCTGCAACGGTATTCTTCCTTATGCAAGGGAAGGATTGCAGTTTATGATGATGGAACTTTTTTCCGACCACGCCGCCGTTCACAGATTTCATGCGGAAGATGAGAGGGAGATCAATAAAGAGAATGTATGGAACATTCCTCTCCCCTTTGATCCGGAAAAGGCACCTTTTACTTTTGAAAAACGCCGGGAGAAGGCAGTCGCCCCTGCTTTTGCGGAAGGGACTCAATTATGGATCCGTCCGGATTTCGGGTTCCTTTATCTTGTTTTTGAACAGGCATATCATAAGGAGCATGTCCACAGTTACATCCTGCGGGTCAGGGAGAAAGATGCTGCAAGCGGAGAGTATCAGGAGAAAGGGGTATATAAATATATCGCACCTTTCTACCGGATGATGGAAAATCAGGGGGGACACATGGCGCTCAAACTGCCCGGAGAGATCATGCTGCCGGAAACAGAATATATTTTTGAAGTTGCCGCAAGAGAGGATTTCGGCAAAGAAAGTTGTTCCCTCTCCGTAAAATACCTTATGCCCGGGTATAAATACAAAGAAGGAAAAATGCTTTACCCTGTGGAATGATCTATTCCTCCAACTGGAATTTCCTCAACCGCAGAGCATTGCTTACTACGGAAACCGAACTGAATGCCATGGCAAGGGAGGCAAATACCGGGTTGAGGGACCAGGCGAAAAGAGGATAGAAGGCTCCGGCGGCAAGAGGTATGCAGATAATGTTGTAAATAAATGCCCAGAAAAGGTTTTCTTTTATGATGCGCATTGTCGCTCTGCTCAAAGCCAATGCTGTTGCCACTTTCCGCAGATCGTTACGCATAAGGATAATATCTGCGCTTTCGATGGCACAGTCTGTTCCGGAGGATATGGCTATGCCCACATCCGCCTGGGCGAGGGCAGGGGCGTCATTGATACCGTCACCTGTCATGGCAACGCATTTGCCTTCTTTCTGCATATTCTGAAGGAGACGCAGTTTATCTTCCGGCATAAGATCTGCGTAGAAGCCTGTCATGGATAATTTTTCCGCAGTTTCTTTTGCATTTGCGTAACGGTCTCCTGTGAGCATACAGGAGTCGATCCCCATTCCCCGCAGAAGCTCTATTGCCGCGGAGGAATTTTCTTTCACCGGATCATTGACATGGATGAGCGCAAGACATTTTCCATCAACGGCAAGATAGATGAGTGTATCGCTTCCCGTCTCCCCGGGAAACGGATCCGGGATCCCGTTTTTCTCCAAAAGTGCAGCGTTGCCCATGAGGATATGATGGGAGAGTATATCGCATTTCACTCCGTAACCGGGAAGCGCATAAAATCCTGTGGCAGGAGGGAGTGTGAGAACTCTGGAAGAGGCTTCCCGCAGGATCGCATGGGCAATGGCATGTTCAGAATTTTTTTCCGCAGAAGCGGCAAAAGAGAGAAGTTCATTTTCTGTATAGGGGGAGTCCCGGAGGATCTCCATAGCGGCAAAGGTAGGCAGACCTTTTGTCAGGGTCCCTGTTTTGTCAAAAACGGCGCAATCCACCTTTGCCGCTTTTTCAAAGACCTCCCTGCCTTTGACAAGGATCCCCAGTTTGGCACCTCTTCCCACTGCAACGATCAGGGCTATGGGGGTGGCAAGTCCCAATGCGCAGGGACAGGCGATGACAAGGACAGCAAGGGCAAATTCCAATGCACGGGCAAAAGAGACATGTGCCGCAAAGAACCAGAGGGAAAAGGTGAGAATGGCGGTAAGGATGACTCCCCAGACAAAGTAACCGGAAACGATATCTGCCGGCCGGGCAATGGGGGGACGGCTGTTGCGGGCGTTCTGCATCATTTCAATGATCGTTGCCACAACAGTATCTTTTCCGGTTTTCTCCACAGAGAAAAGGAATGAACCGGTTTTATTTACCGTTCCTCCTGTAACGGGGGATTGTACTCCTTTTTCCACAGGCATACTTTCTCCTGTAAGCATGGATTCATCAATGGTGGTTTCGCCTGAAAGGATTTTACCGTCTGCCGGGATCCTCTCACCGGGTCTTACCCGTACAGTATCTCCTTTTTTCAGTTCTGTTACATTTACAAGATTTTCTGTACCGTCTTCATTGACCCTGTGTGCAGTTTCCGGGGTGAGTTTCATAAGTTCCCTTACTGCATGAGAGGCTTTCCGTTTGCTGCGTGCTTCCAGAAACTTGCCCAGAGTGATGAAACTTATGATCATTGCCGCTGAATCAAAATACAGCTTGGATGTGTGTCCGGTGAGTAGAAGACAGATACTGTAAATAACGGCGGAAGAGGTGCAGAGAGCGATCAGGGAATCCATATTCGGGGAGAAATGGAGCAGTGTACGGAATCCGTAGATGTAAAAGGCTCTGCCGCACCAGAGAACCGGAAGCAGAAGAAAAAGCTGTATGAGGGAATTGAAAAAGCCGGAAACGGGAAAATAGGGAAGACGGAAGGTCTCATACATGGAACTGTAAAGGATCAGAAGGGCAAAAAGCAGAGAAATGAGAAATTGCAGAAAGTGTCTGAATGATCCTTCTTCCACTTCACGGGTAAGGAAGGTGGGCGGGACAGGTTTTGTTGCCTGGATTTTTTTCTTCTGCTGTTCCTCTGCTGTGAAGCCCAGTTTGCTGACAGTGGCAAGGATCGCTTTTGTAAGATCTTTACCGGAGGTTTCTTCCGGATCGTATTCCAGAAAAAGAGTATTTTCCGCAAGATCCACCCGGGAGGAGATGACTCCTTTGATCATTCCGGTCTTCTTTTCCACATTTCCGGCACATCCGGCGCAGCGCATTCCTTTGACAGTAAAAGTTTTTCTTTCCATATTTCCCCCCGGGGTTTGTTTTTTTGAATGGATATAATATAGCATTTGAGCAGGATTTTGTCAATTAGTCTAATCTAAATATGCATTATTGAACCCGGTATCCGGATCCGGAAAGGCAAATGGGAAAAGGAAATAACCACTTGAAAGAAGCCGGACGGCATGCTATATTAAAAGACCATCCGTTGATTATTTTCCGGACTGCACCGGAAGATCTTTGACGCAACAACACAAGAAGAAAGGTTTATGATGACAGCTTCTCAAATGACCATGCTGCTGATCCAGGTTTTCGGCGGACTTGCCATTTTCGTGTACGGGATGAATATTATGAGTGAAGGCTTGCAGAGGGCAGCCGGGGAGAAAATGAAATCCATATTGAGGGTTTTTTCCTCCAACCGCCTTATTGCGGTCTTTTCCGGTGCGGCGGTGACGGCAGTGGTACAATCATCCAGTGCCAGTACAGTTATGGTCATCGGTTTTATCAATGCCGGACTTCTGACTCTTGCCCAGGCTATCGGGATCATTTTCGGAGCCAATATCGGTACAACAGTCACTGCACAGATCATTGCTTTTGATATTTCCTGGATCGTTATGCCTGCCATCATTGCCGGGGTTGTGATGGGGTTCTTTTCCAAACAGAGAGTGACCGCCTGGGGATTGGTTCTGCTGGGACTGGGACTTGTGTTTCTGGGAATGGGGATCATGGGGGATGAACTCAAAGCCCTTGCTTCCCAGCCGGCGTTTGTGGATGCCTTCAAATTTTTCAAATGTTCCCCGGTAAATGGTGTAATGCCTTTCGGCGCATTGCTGGGGGCGATCGGAGTGGGGATCGTCACCACCTGTCTTGTTCAGAGCAGTTCCGCCTGTACCGGTATCATTATTGCACTTGCCGGCAGCGGTGTGCTGGATCTCTATACTTCCATTGCACTGGTTCTCGGTTCCAATATCGGTACGACCATTACCGCCCAGCTGGCTGCCATTGCTGCGAACAGAGTGGCAAAACAGGCTGCACTTGCCCATACCCTTTTCAATTTTCTGGGGGTCATCATTGCCGTGATCTCTTTCTGTTTTGTCAAGGATAACGAGCCATTCTTCTTTTACATCATCAAAAAGGTGTCTGCCGGCGGGGATCTTCCCAGACAGATCGCCAATGCTCATACCGTATTCAATGTCGCCACCACCTTTATTCTGCTTCCTTTCATTCCTCTTCTGGCAAAGATTTGCGAAAAGGTACTGCCCATCAGAACGAAAAAGATCAAATATCAGAGACTGGAAGAACATTTGTTGAGTACTCCTTCCATTGCTCTTACCCAGAGTTCCTCCGAGCTGCGCCGGATGCTGAAAAAAGCATGGAAGATGGTAAACTGCGCCTTCAATATTTATGACCATAACGATGCGGAAAACCGCAAAATGGTGAAGGAACTGGAAGAACGGGAAGAACGTATTGACGAAAAACAGCGGGCAATGACAGAATATTTACAGAAGCTCATGCTCCGTCCTCTGAAACCCCGTCAGGCGGCAATGATCCCGCTTCTGCTGCATTGTACCAATGATGCTGAACGTATTGGCGACCATACAGCCATCATCCGGGAAATGATTGAAAACTTCCTTGCTTCTGAAGGTACATTGAGTGAGGAAGCGCAGAAAGAATTTACTTTGCTGCGCCGGAAACTTGCCGATCAGGCGGAATGTGCGTTTGCTCTGCTGAAAAAATATACGGAAGAAGAGTACAGACGCTCCTGTGATCTGAAAGCGGAGATCATGGTGCTTGCTGAACAGTATGAGATCATTCACATGAACCGTGTCAAGGAGGGCAAATGCGTGCCGGAAAGCGGACTTTTCTATCTGGAACTTATTTCCGAGATCCGTAAATTGTCCCGTCACTTTGCCAATATCACCGACCGTTCCCCCTTTATTTCTGCTGAACCGGAACATAAGGATCTCTGACAGGACTGTCAGCCGGAAAACCAATTTCAGACCCCGCTGTTATCGAATGGCGGGATATATTCTTCTGCTGCTGATTCCTCATCCTGAAGGAAGCCGTCTTCGATTCCGGAATCAAAAAGATACTCTTCCACCTCATTATATTCTTCTTCTGTGACTTTGCGGTTCAGTTCGGGGAAATCTTTGATATTGCCGTGGGGGGTATATTGGCGCATCAAACTGAAGAATACTTCTCCTGGTTTGAAATTTTCAGCAACAAAATCAATGACCCGCAAGGTATTTTCCACATTTCCCGGAAGAAGCAGATGACGGATGATGACACCTTTTTTCATCATGCCGTCCTCATCCAGTTCGTAAGGACCTGTCTGATGGAACATTTCAAGGATGGCAGCTTTGGCTGCGGCAAAGTAACCGGGGGCGTGACTTAATCTCTGTGCCAGAGTATCGTCGGAATACTTGAGATCCGGAAGGTAGATCTGTATTTTTCCTTTCAGTCTTCTGATGTTTCCGGTACAGTCATAGCCGTTGGTATTGTAAACCACAGGAACAATGAGAGGCTCTTCCAGACTTTCCAGGATCGCTGTGGTATAGTGACCGGGAGTAACAAGGTTGATATTGTGGGCACCCTGCCGGATCAGTTCCCTGTAGATCTCTTTGAGCCGGTTTACGGTGATCTCCTTTCCTTTTACAGAATTGCTTATTTCATAATTCTGGCAATAAACGCATCGTAAATTGCATCCGCTGAAAAACACTGTTCCGGAACCGTTTTTTCCACTGATGCAGGGTTCTTCCCAGTGGTGAAGTGCTGCTCTGGCGATGACCGGGTTCTGCGGTGCGCGGCAGAAACCGTACCTGCCATTTTCTTTCAGCAAAATTTCCCTTACTGCTCCGCATTGACGGATGCAGTCTTTACATATATTACTCATTTCCGATCCTTTTGTTATCCGCTTACTATACACCTTTCCTGCCGGAAAGCAAATGGGAAAAATCAAAATTCCGGTTCATTTCTATTTGCTTTTACCGGAAAATGCAGTATATTACCCCTCCGGTTTTCAGAAAGAGCTTCTTTCTGCCGTTTCAGCATCCAAAAAAATACAGGGGGAGCAGATATGTTCAATAATATGGAAAATTCTTCCGGAAGCAGTGCTATGAAAATGCTTTTCGGGGTCATTGCACTCAATGCCCTTGCTTTTATTGTTTTCAAAACAAGACCTGAACTGGGAAATCTTTTTTATTCATCTCTGGATACATTGAAAAATCTGGAATTGTGGAGACCATTGAGTTCTCTGTTTGTGAATGTGGACGGTTTTATCCTTTTTTTGCAGATGGTCATGCTTCTTTCTTTCGGTGTCATGGTGGTGAGACGGATGACCGCCTCCCAGTTTTTTGCTCTTTATCTTGCCGGCGGGATCATTGGAAATCTGCTGTTTTCCCTGGTTTTTTTCCGTAATCCCGAGGTTCCTGCATTCGGATGTGAGGGAGCGGTTTACGGGCTTATTTTTGCTTCAGCCATGATCGCACCGGACTTTCAATGTTATCTTCTTTTCATTCCTTTCCCCATCAAAATGCGTACAATGGCGATCCTGTTTCTCATCATAGATCTTCTGTTGATGCGGTATCAGGCATTGGGCGGGGTCATTGG
>JAFVRL010000158.1 GCA_017504325.1 Lentisphaeria bacterium
ACGGTGTATGGCTTACAAAGAGTGTGCCGCTTAAATACTTGAAAAAACTATAAAAAAGCAAGGACTGAAACCATCAAAAGATTATCGTGCGTTCTGTGCAGAAATGGATAATTTGAGCATTAAGAAAAAAGAGAAATGTATATCTTCCGCCGGCAGCCGGCGGAGAGGTAAAACGGATACAGAAACAATTTCCCTTTTCCTCTTTGCCGGAAGTCCCATCAGAAGCAATAATGTGAACATCCTCCCCTGACACGGCAATTTTTTCTGCCTTTTTCTGAAAGAATTGCACTTGCGCCACATGGGGATCAGGCGTAATTTGAGCAAAACGCGCAAGAAGAACACATTTTTTATCCGCAGTGATCTCAAAAAGCAGACTGTTACGGAAATTCAGCAATATTCTGCTGTTATTTACCGCCATGGATGCGGCAGAAGAGAGATCTTCCGCATCAAAAAGATCATGCCCGAACTTCATCATAGTGGCAAATGTTTTCAGTTTGCCGTTGAGATCCTCATTTCCCATATACAAGATCCCCTGTCATCCCGGCACGCAGCAAACCTTTTCCATTCTCCACAAGCACCCTTATACGCAATGTTCCGGTACGGTGATCCGCTTGCGGGGAAATATCAAAAACACGGCCTTTCACGATCATACCGTTTTCCAGAGAAAGAGTCATTTCCCCTCCCGGTTGTTTCAGAAGTTTCAACGGCAGATTCATCACAGCAAGCAATCTTGTATCATCGATGATCTTTAACAGCCGGTCCCCTGCCCTGACAGTCTCATATTCTTTTGTCTGGATCTCCACGATTTTACCGTCAAAAGGAGCCTTTATCTTGCAAAAAGCAAGTTTCAATTCTGCTTCTGCCAGAGCAGTTTTCGCTGTTTCAAGCTCAAATTCAGCTTTATGCAGTTCAAAATCACTGGTAAAATTTCCTGCCCGCAACTCCTTTTTATCCAAATATACTTTCCGGGCGAAATTTGCCTGATCCTTCATTCTTTTTGCCTGAAGAGATAAAGATGCCTCGTCCAGTTCCATGAGAACGGAATCTTTTTTGAAACTCTCCCCGATCCTGTATTTACAGGAAAGCAGAGTGGAATCCACCCTTGAAGAAAGCTGCGCTTCCCGGAAAGGAAACAATACTGCCTTTATACTTTCCGCTCCGGACAAAAGGTTTGCAGCAAGCAAAAAGATTACAGACAGTATTACAGACTTTTTCATGCAAACTCCACAAGAGAATCGATCAATTTTTCCAGATCACTCTTCATATTTTCCGCCTTGGCAGGAATATCCAGTGCCAGATCCGGGAACTCAAAGAACTCTTCGCCGCCATGCTCCAGATAAAGAGGTTCATGCCGCGCGGAAAGGGTCTCCCCATATTCATCGAGCAATTTGTGTTCCTCGTTACTGAACTGGACATCATCCATATTCAGCTCCTCACCGGAGATCAAAGCGCCCATATTGGAAATGCTGCTGCGTTCCACAAGAGACAGTGAAAGTTCCTTTACAGGAGTATCCAATTCAAAGGGATGATACCCGAGAGTATCCACAGTAATATGAGTTTCTTCATGAGTCTGTTCAATACTGTCAAACAGGTAAACGCGCTCTTCAAAAGCCCGCAATTCTGCTGAAATAAGTTCAGAATATCCCATGGTGTATATGTTGCCGGATGTGAGAGAATTTCCGCTTTCCGGGTCAGCCAGGAAGGAATTACGGATAGAAGAGGTCACAGAAGTATGTACGTCATTCATCCCGTCAGAATATTCCTGTGCAAGCGGTTCACCGGAATACATGATAAATACCCGTTCTGCATTTACAAGAGCGTAATTGGGATCCGGAGTACCAAAGCTGGCATTGACAGTATAGGACCCCACATCCTTGAATTCTTTACCATTCCAGTTGACTTCCAATTCAACCTTATTGCCGTTTACATCAGTAATACTTGCAGCTACTGTAGAACTCTGATCGGAACCGTTATACACATAAGGTTCATCACTTTCAAATGTCACCTGAACCTTTTTTGCTGTAATGGATCCGGCAACTGATGCAAAGGGTCTGTCTTCCGGAAGGATGTAATTTCCGGCATCCTCTCCGGCAAGCTCATACCGGACAATGCTGATGCGCTCGGCTTCAGTCACATTGGCAGAGTTATACTCCCAGACAATATCCAGTTTCAAATCATCCCCGGCAATGATATTACCGGCAGATACACTGGAATCCACATTTACCGTTCCGTCATAGACTTTGTTCGCTGCAACATTTGCAGAAAGATCAAGTTTCAGTTTTTCCACATCTACGGCAGTTGTAAATTCAGTCGTCTGCAATGAATAATTTTCCGCATCCGTTCCGGAAAGAGTGAAACCATTAAAGGTTACCTCTTTATTCATTCCGGCATTTTTATCTGCCATTGTTCCCGTACCGGACAAAATTACTTTATCTCCTGTAACAAGTCCTCCAAATGTATAGGATTCCATGGCAACGCCTGTTGTACCGTCATAGACACGGTTGCCTGCGGTTACATCATCCACCGTCAGTTCCGCTTTTTCTACCGTCAATTCTCCTTCTTCAAAGGTGATGATATAATTGCTTCCGGCATCAAGGGTACCCTGCGTTATGACATAATCACCTGCTTTCAAGTGGTTGGAACTGCTGTACGCCGGTGCGTTTACCGCAAGTG
>JAFVRL010000159.1 GCA_017504325.1 Lentisphaeria bacterium
GGTACGCCGGACATGTTTTCCGTAACGGAGAGTATATGCAAGTACCTGCCGGATCTCTGGAAGTCACAGAAGGAACGTTATGTATCGTATTGGACTCTTCCGGATCACTTTACTATAAAATCATTACCCAGACCGTACAGCATAGAGTTTATGACGGGGAATTTGCCGTACAGTACAATCCGGAAACAAACTTTATAGACATTTTTGACGGAACCCATGGGGGACAGACCGCCGGTCACGCTTTCCTTGACGGCAAATGGAAAACGATCCCCTCTGCCTCCCTTATCCCCAAAGAAGGGTATTTGTGCTTGCGGTATTCCGGGGATGCGGGAGTAACTTTTGCCATTGTGGATAAACCGCATATTGCTCTTGAACGCTGGAAAAAACCTTCAGAAGCAGCAGAAAATAATACAGAAAAGAAAGGATAAAACATGGCTGAATTATATGCATCATTCAAAGATACGGAAGAATTCAGATGGTCGGGCCATTATCATTATCTGGATACAGTCACCTTTGAGCCGGGTATATACACCTGCAGCTGCCAGTTTAAAGGTACTGCTGCGTTGGATAACGGCTACCTCATGTCGAATTGGTACGGCTTGGAAAGATCTCATGAATTCCCTAAAAAAGTGACAGAAACGACAGCATGGGACATTATTATCAATTCGTCAGATACAAGGGTTGACGGCGTAACAGAAACGCTGGAATATGAGATCTGTTTTTACAAGCTGTCAGACTCTGAAATTGCCTCCCTGAGCAATTCCGGAATCCAGAGTGCATTGAGGTCTGCCAGCAGATCCGCCTCCATATCCGCCTTATGGTCCGCCGATATGTCTGCTGAAATGTCTGCCTGGATGTCAGCATCCGCCTTATGGTCTGCCTTATGGTCTGCCGAAATGTCCGCATCGGCGGCACAGTCAGCATCGGCGGATGCCTCTTTGATATTGTCAGCGGCAAACTCCGCATCTGCGGCGCAATCGGCGGCACAGTCAGCATCGGCGGCGCAGTCGGCGGCTTCCGCATCGGCGGCGCAGTCGGCGGCTTCCGCATCGGCGGCGCAGTCGGCGGCAAACTCCGCATCTGCGGCGCAGTCGGCGGCACAGTCAGCATCGGCGGCAGACTCCGCATCTGCGGCGCAATCGGCGGCACAGTCGGCATCGGCGGCGCAGTCGGCATCGGCGGCGCAGTCGGCGGCACAGTCGGCATCGGCGTGGGAGTCAGCAGATGAGTCCCGGAAACGCTCCTCTGCAGATGCCTCTGCATTGAATTCAGCAGATGCGTCCGCACATGCCTCCTATTCTGCTGCAGCTTCTGCTTCTGCATCGGCAGCAGCATCCGCCACAGCCTCAGCTTCTGCGTCCGCACTTTACTCTGCGCTGACCTCCGGGAGTTCTGCAAGTTCCGGGAGTTCTGCAAGTTCCGGGAGTTCTGTAAGTTCTGTAAGTTCCGGGAGTTCTGCAAGTTCCGGGAGTTCTGCAAGTTCCGGTAGTTCTGCAAGCTCCGGTAGTTCTGCAAGCTCCGGTAGTTCCGGGAGTTCCGGGAGTTCCGGGAGTTCTGCGAGTTCCGGGAGTTCTGCAAGTTCCGGGAGTTCTGCAAGTTCCGGGAGTTCTGCAAGTTCCGGGAGTTCTGCGAGTTCCGGAAGTTCTGCAAGTTCTGCAAGTTCTGCAAGTTCCTCCCTGCCGTCAAGTCTGATCAGTCCGACCAGTCCGACACCATCGGGCAGCTCCGGAGATCCCGGGGATGATGACGGCGGTTCAGGTTCCGGCGGCGGAACAGAAGGCGGAACAGCGGCAGAAGATGATTGCGTCTATTTTCCCCTGGCAAAGATCACCATAAGGGACGGAAAAGTTTTTGTCCGTCAGATCGCCCGTTATGTTACTCCGGATCTCCGGCTGGGAGCTGTGGTCCGGGAAAGAAATGAAAACTCTGAAGAAGAAGAGGAATAAAAAATGATCTATGTTTTTTCCAATGTGGAATATCCTGAAGAAAGAAAAATATCCCCCGCAACGGGGGACTTGCTTGTTTTTCTCAATAAGGCAACCAGTATTTTCTATTACAAAGACCATGCAAGAAAAATGGTGATCCACCGGATGAAGGAAGAGTCTTACGGGTCTTTCATTCCCGGGGTCCGCAATATGGTGGTTTTCGGCGATGAGAAAAGCGACCGTATCCCCCCTGCCTTCATTCAGAAACTGAAGAAAGAATATGACTGGAACTATCCCATAGAAGAGGGGCGAAGCCGTTGCGCCACCACCGGATATATGGCTGTAAAATATATTTCCTCTCTCTTTCCCGCAGAAAAAATCATACTGGTCAACTTCGGTTATGAGGTGAAAAGATCCACATACCGCTGCCCCTGGCACAACTGGAAGTTTGAGGCGGAAGAACTGGCAAAGTTTCAGCACATCTATACGGCGGATACAGCGGATCGCTCCGGAAAGATCAAAGTTCTTGTTAAAACTCTCCCCTGGCTGGGGGACAATATTTATACAAGTGCTGTGATGGAAAATCTTGCCGCAAGCGGAAAACTGGAAGTAAATGTGCTTTCCCATTGTACTGATCTCTGGGAAAACTGTCATTTTCTGAATAAAAATATCACAGAAGACAATGCGGATTACATCGTGGACGCCTGCAACGATCTCCCCTGGAACACCGGGACGCCCCATATCATCGAGGGGACCACACGGCATATCGCAGATGAAATCAATATAAAGATCCCCATCCGTTACCGGGATCCTGTGATCTATGCAGATCTTCCGGAAAAAAGAAAGTTTGATTTCCCTTATGTGGTCATCAATACCGGCTGGCAGAACTCCGCTCCGGCGAAAAAATACCTGAAAAAGAACTGGGAAAAACTTGTTTCCCTTTGCCCGGATGTAAAGTTTATTCAGATCGGTCAGAAGGCAAATCACGCAGAAGCGTTGGAAGGATGTATTTCTCTTATTGACAAAACTTCCCGGACGGATCTTCTTCAGATCGTGCGGGATGCTTCCTGCGTCATTTCCCCGCCTTCCGGAGTAACGCATATAGCCGCAGCCTTCCATGTTCCTTTTATCTCTCTTGCAGGCGGAAGGGAGCCGGAAAGCCTTGCTCATTATCCCTGCGGCGTGACTCTTTCCACTGTGGGGACTCTTCCCTGCTGTGAAAAAGGCGGATGCCGCTGCAAAGGTTTTGAAGAAGGGGAAAGAAAATGTAAAAACATCTACACAGATGAGACCGGCGATCAGATGGGGCTTTGCATGGAAAAGATCACGCCGGAAGTGATCCGGGAATTTATGTGTAAAATTATGAGAAAGGAGAAATAAAATGAATTTGCACAAAAGTATTAAAGTAGAGATCTTTTCCGAAAGAAATGGAGACTGTCTCCGTCTGCTGGAGGCTTTGAAGTATGAATATGAAGGAAGGAGCTTCACTGTACCAGCTGGCTTTGTTTCTGATGGGGCAAGTGTCCCGGAGTTCCTGTGGGATACCGTATCGCCAGCCATTGATCCCCGTACCCTTGACGGCGCATTGGCGCATGATTATCTGTACCGTACTTCGCATTATGATTTCACCCGCAAAGAAGCAGACGATCTCTTCTATGATCTCATCCGGGCTCACGGTCTGGGCTTCTGGAGGAGTCAGAAGGCATACTGGGGTGTGCGGCTCTTCGGCGGGAACGCATGGAAAGAATAAAAAGGAGGATAAGAAAAAATGATTCTTTCACAGGATATTGTCATAACCATATTTCTCGGTCTTTTCGGATTTATTTTCGGAGCATTGTGGGGTCATCACAGTGTCATTGAAAAAAGGGTCAAATTCTCGGATTGTGCCAAAAACCGGGAAAAATGTTATTGTGCGCAGGAAATAAAGGAGATAAAAGAAAAACTGGATCTCTGATCCTGTTGATTTGCAGCAGAAATTATCTGATGAAAAATTTTTTCTGTTTTCTTTTTCTTGCGGCAAAGTATTATGATCATTTATTCCGGAATGTTCATAGAGGATTTCAAAAACAAATTTTCCGCTCAATTCCTTTTGCACCTTCCGGATTTTCCATTTCAATCAAATCTGCCGGACGCCTCAATACATTTTAAGTCCGGCGTCTCCTTTTTGTTACCGCCACGGTTCTATAACCATTTACTGCCCAATCACATCTGCAACCACTTGCCGGAGCAAAAAAGCTGGAACATTGAGAATGAACTCTATTCTGACAAACAATCTTTTTCACTGATAAATTTGCAGAAAATAAGTATATAATAAAGCAACAAATATTGATTTCAGCAATCGGCAAGCATTTTCTGCAATATGCATTTCAGTTCAGATTTAAGTTCTGAAGGTTCAAGAATTTTGATATTGCCCGCCTGTGAAAGAATAAAGGGAAAAAGCACCTCTTTTGATACCGCCGGGATCTCAACAGTCCCATCATCATAAATGACTTGATGTGTGTGCAAAGGTGAAGATTTCAAACGGTCAAGGGCAAAACTTGTGGCTGTCAGCTTTACATTTCTGATTTTTGCAAATCCCAGAAAATCATCGGGATTCACTGAAGAGATGATCTCCTTATCCGGTTCAAAAATGCCTTTCAGAAGTTCTGCACTTTTGATTCTCTGCAATGCAAAAGTTCTGGGCTGTTCCTTTAAATAACAAAATGCTTTGGTGTACCAGGAATTATTGAAAAAAACCAGGGTGTGCGGCTCTATGATGCGTTCCGAAAGCTCACTTTGCCAGTCGGCATAAGAAATTTTCACACAGTGATTGGTCTGCCAGCCCTGGAAAAGCGTTTGAAAGATCTTCGGATCAATATTGGCGTAAAGTCCGGAAAGAATACTCAAACTTTCCATATTGGCGGTATCAAGAAAATCAGGATTATTGTTCTGTAAAAGATAATCCACCGCATTGCGGATCTTATTTTTCAAAGGAGCCGGAAAGATCTCTTCAGCGATTCGCGCCCCGATAACAGCGGCAAGCATCTCATTTTCATCAAGCAGAGCCGGAGCAATAAAATCCCAACCGTGATGTTTGAGATAGTACCCATTCCGGACGCGATCAAAGGCAAGGGGACAACCAAACTCCTGTTCAAGTACTTTCATATCCCGGAGAATGGTCTTTTTACCGCATTCGATCTCCAATTCCTCTTCCACAGCGATACGGCGGAACTCTTTTACAAGCGTTTCCGAGTTCGGGTAACGGTTTTCTTTCAACAAAGAAGCGATCCTCATCAAACGGTGAAGTTGTGATTTCTGCACAGGCATAACGCATATCTCCGGAAAATTTATAATTTTTTTTGTTTTTGTGAACAGAGAGGACACAAAAAGTCCACTTGGCTATAATATATTGTATGCCGAAAGAAAAATCAACCCGGTCAAAAGAAAGGAAAGAAAAAATGTGGAAAAAATTATTATTGAAACTTCTTCACAGAAAAGAAGTAAAAAAAGAGGTAAAACCAATTCCCCCTGTCCGTAAAGTGGAATGGGAACAGCTGACTTTGCCGCTGGATTGAAAAAAGATACAAATATTTTAAAAAATAACAGAAAGGAGTTCACAATGTATATTTTTACTTTTTTTATTTTTATGATCCTTGTTCTTATGGCAGGCGGGAGAACCCGCCATTAAAAAAAACTTCCCAATAATTCACATTTTGATCCGGCTTTTCAATTTTATTTGATTAGTTGACTTGCTAATTGAATTTTTTGTGATATATTACATTGCAGGAGGCAATTATGGAAATATCACAAGTTCTCAAGGCAATGAGTCACCCTATACGGTTGCAGATGGTGGAGCTTCTGCTGCAAAAACGGATGTGCGTCCGCAGTCTGGCACGCCATTTTGAAGTAACAGAACCAACTATTTCGGTACATTTGAAGGTGCTGAAAAATGCCGGTCTCATCGTTGGCGAAAAGAAAAGTTACTATATGCATTACCA
>JAFVRL010000160.1 GCA_017504325.1 Lentisphaeria bacterium
TCCTGATATCAAAGGGTTTGTTTTTTGCTTTTTACTTCAATAATGCGGCATTTTCCTGCGGGGACTTTTACTTTGATCACATTCCCTTTGAAAGAGCCGCCTTCCACGATCTCCCGTACAGAAAGGGGAGCCATCTTTGTAAGATCGATGGTTACAACTGTATCAGCTTTATTGTCGATCTTCTGGGGAGTAAGCCCCGTTTTATAAACGCCTTTATTATTGATAAGATAGATCCACCAACCGTCTTTGCGTTTATTGAACCCGTACTGGATATCCCCGGTAACTTTGGCGGGAACCACTTCAGAAGAAAGTTTATCCAGCAGGAATTTTATGTAGGGGAAAGCACGTTTTCCGGCAACAGTCTGCCGCATCACATCATCTGCGGAATCTTCAGAAGAATCATCATAAGCGGGAACAAGATAATGGGGTGCGCCCACAATTACGGAGCCTTTACCATATTTGTTTACAGTAAATACAGGAAGTTTATTTTCATCCGCCAGAATGATCTTTGCCGTTGTGGGGGTAAGCTCTGTATAGCGGTAATCCCCTTCCAGAGATTCGTCCCCCTTCTTTACTCCCGTAAAACCTTCCGGGAAAGGAAGATCGAGATGGGTGGCATTAAGAACAAGAGTTCCGCCGTTTTTCACATAATCGGTCATGGCTTTTACCATTCCCGGATTATTTTTATATTCACCGATAAGGATGGCTGCCTTGTAAGCCGGCAGAACTTTTGCAAACTTCTCACTGTTTTCAAAGTCAGGAGTAATGGCATCAAAAATATCTCCGTAAAGAGTATTACGCAAGGTCATTTCGATCCCGGCTTTCGCCAGAGAGGGCACTTTCAGAGGCGGAAAAATGACAGTGGAAAAGGCATCCAGCATATTGTCGCTTGCTTTGTAAAGATAACGGTAGAAGGCTTTTCCCGGCTTCCAGGATACCCCTCTGTCATAATTGACCATAAGGGCAATAGGAGCATAAGGGATCCCCCTGTCAGGATTTTTCTTTACAAAATTATAAAAATTGATATACATCTTTGCTTCCGGCTGGGGTTTCCAGCGTTCTTCCCCTTTTGCCATGGGATTCCAGAAATTGCCTCTGGCAGTTTCCCGTTCATAAGTATTTGCACCGGAAAGATATGCCATAAAAGACACCCGTTCCCTGGAATTCAAAGACATCCCGCAGTCCGGGCCTCCGTATTTATGTCTCTGCCACGCATAAGGTTCTGTTCCCCTACTGGTACAGACTCCTTTTTCATTATAAAGGAGAGCGTGGGAAGCAGCATACCATCCCCAGGGGATCCCGAACTGTCTTGCCGCCCCGCGGCAGAAGATCATCTGATACTGCCAGTTGGTATAAACAAGAGCAGATTCCATGATCACCATACCGATCCCCCAGTACGCAGCAAGGTGATGGATCTGCCATGCGGCATCCAGAGCTGTCTGGCTTTTCGGATCACCGTGTCCGACTTTCATATTGAAATCAAAGTAGGGTTTCAATCTTGTTTCAATATAGGAACGTCTGTCGGGGGGATTTTCTGCAAAGGTATTGCGGAAATGGGCGATCTCCTCTCTGGACAGGTGCGGGAGATATCTTCTGTTGAAATTAAGATACAGGGTATTTGTCGTATTTCCCCATTCCCCCAGACCATGCAATCCGATAAGATTCGGGTGGCGTTTTTTCCACTCTTTCAGGTGTTCAGGATCACTGTGAATTTTATTTTTTCCGGTGAGAAGAGCTGTGCTTGGAGACTTCAACCCTAATAGACGGGTATAAAGAATGAGCGAAGTCTTGAAAGGACGGTTCTGGGGTATCCATGTGAGATCTGGCAGCACTACTTTCATGGAGCCATCCGGCATGATCTTGTGGGAACGGAATTCAAAAGTATTGTAAGCGGCATCCGTAAAAGCAGGTATATCCATATATTTTTTTATTTCCGGAGGCAGATTTTTTGTGGGAAAAAGTACTGCATTGCTCTGATTTTTCTTTTTGGGATTGTATCTGCCCACCGGCAGCATCGTCCAGAAATCCCGATCCATGATTTTTTTCGGTTTGACAAGTTCCAGTTGCGGAAGCTCTTTGTTTGCAACAAGCTCCCCGCCGGATACACTTGCAGCAAGCCCCAATGCCAGTCCGGCAAGTCCCGCAGGTTTAAAATTTTTCATTTTTTCCACCTCTTTCAATACATAAAATCTGTCATAATCCCATTCAAAGCCTTCGGAATGAAGGAGAATAACTCTTTTTTCCCCTTTTTTCAATGGCACATCAAAAGTAAAACGCATGGCTTTTGCCACACTTTCATTGGTCTTTGCATCCACGATCAAAGTAAGAAGTCTTATTTTTGTCTGATCAAGAATGACTTTTGCCACGGTATCTTTCTCTTTGGATATATTTTCCAGAGAAAGCTGCCAGGAAACCGGATGGGGCATAAAGGAATATTTTACATTGTCCCCGGTTACTTTCCCCGGCACAATCATCTGCAGATCCTTCTTTTTACTGACGGAAAAAGAAGACGCTCCGTTTACCGGAAACAGTGATACGGAAAAAATCAGTGCAGTAAGAAACAGATATACTTTTTTCATTTTTAATTTTTCCTTTATTTCTTTCCTTTTCCGGGGTAATGGGTGGCACCTTCATATCTGTCCATATACTCTGTAATGGAAAGATCAAAAACACTGCCGGTGGCAAGAAGAACTTTTCTTGCTTTGGTTTTATGATATCTTCCTGTATCATAAGCGGTACTGAATGTTTTCTGGGTAAGCTGCCCGTAAGCAACAAGTTTGTCGGCACTTTTAATGAACTTGAACGGGGATTCTGTCATGATCACACATAAACCGGGATATTTGATATTGGCAAATTTTACCGCTGCAAAATTTGGGATCTTGGTAGCAGTTCCCAAATATTCAGACCACATATATGCAGGGATCCTGTTACAGTTCACCCCGTTGGTACTGATGCTGTATTCCGGTTCATGGTAAAGTTTACAGGCAATAATAGATTTATCATCTCTTCTCAAAGGCATGAGACCATTGCGGTACATGATCCCGAAAGGACTGAATATGTAGGTCGTAGCCATAGGCATATAATGGTAAATATCCGCATAATTGAGCGCATATAAATAGATCTGGCGGAAATTTCCGGTACAGACCATTGCCTGGGCAGTCTGTCTTGCTTTGTTCAATGTGGGAAGAAGCATCCCCGCAAGAATGGCAATGATAGCAATCACAACAAGCAATTCAATAAGGGTGAATCTTTTTGTTCTTTGACATACCTTCTGCCGTAAGCGATTCCTTTTCATCTTTGATCCTTTCTTTTCCTTTGTTATTATATTTCAGTTGAAGTACAAACCTCTGCCAATGTTGCATTTTTCAAAAGTACAGGACGGAGAAGAGTTTCAGCAACAACTTCCTCTCTGCCTTCAAGCATATTGATCAATTTTCCCAATGCGGTCGTCATAAGCTGCATCCTGTCCATATAGATGGAACAGATATTTTCCGGAGCATAAACCTGAACCCTGGGAGCCCCCATGGAAAACTCTCCGGGACAACGTATATTTTCCTCCTTCAGAATATTCTGAAGCATTTCCAGATAACAGATATCCGGAGCAAATAAAGCAGTCACCCTCCCCTTCCTTATCCCATCTTTAAGTCTGGGCAGATATTGTCTCAAAAGACTTATATTGTTCTTCGGATTGAAATCTGCCTTGAAGGAATATTCCTCATCAAGAGGAAATGCCATCTCTTCGGCAGCATACCGGAAAGCAGGAACGGTCACATTTCCCATAGTGAAAGTGTTGATATTAAGGCTGCTCTGTAAATAAACGGCACTCCGGTGTCCCAGTTTCCGGAGTTCTTCAATAAACAGACGGCACCCGTATTTCCAATCCACATTGATCATTGGTGTCGTGGAGTATGCCAAATCAAAGGGGGCATCAATAAGGATCGTGGGGACTTTTGCCGAAACGATCCTGACTACTTCCGGATGAGGAGTCATGAGAATTGCACCATCCACATATCCATTAAGGAGCGGCGGACATTGGAATAAAGAAAGATCATGGTAAAGATAAGGAATAATAAAAAGATTATTTTTCTGAGCCTCCCACGCCATACGGAAAACAGCACTTTCCATATCTCTGGTGTGTTCGGGAACGATCCTGCCCATGTGGATCATAAACATAATGATCCTTGTTTTCTGCCTGGGGGAATTTTTACCTTTCTGCAAAGTGCGTGCGGAAGCATTGGGAACATAGTTGAGGGCATTGGCTATTTCCCAAACCCGTTCCACTGTTTTTTTAGCGTAACCGGCCTTACCGTTCAAAGCACCGCTTACAGTAGCGACACTCATACCGGCAGTTTTTGCAACATCTTTTATTGTAACCTTTTTATCCATTTACCGAAATACTTATAATGTTTATTCTAAACGTTTCTAAAAATAACTATAATCATATTTTATGAAAAAACAAGTCTGAAAAATAAAAAAAAGAGAATTTTTTAATAGTTCAATGATTTCCGGATCTTATATCTACCATAATGACATGCAAAGCTCCCGAAACGCTCACGCTGTCCTGCTGGAGTAAATACCTAACGATCAATCTGGTTTAGTTCATATCACCAAATATTTATTTTTCGCTTTTCCGTGTCACAAAAAACGTGACACACGAATTCGCGAATAAGGGGTCCCCTAATATGCTTAAATCCGAACCACCTTTTTTATCATAACTACTTTATTATCAGCAACAATACCCTTGTGTACGGGTTTTGCTTTGACGATATATGGCGACCACATATTGGAGAATCAAAACTCCAAAGGTGGTGTGTTTTCGTAAAATATTATTCTCCAATGAGTTATAAATAATGAAATCCTCGTGTACGCTACACAGGGCAAACGGAGAATCCAGTACAAAATGGGGCATTTTTATGAGCAAAAACAGAGAAAAGGCAAATTCCCCGCTTTTGAAATTATTACATAAATACTTAAATATCAAACACAAACAAAAGAAATTAAAAAGGCGGAAGTGGTGAAATCTTCCGGCAAAAATACAGAAAGGTGGTACGGGAATCACGCCCAAGCAGCTGATCGACCGTTTTGTGATAAACCGTTGCTTGACACTGATCGGCCAGGGACATTCCTTCAAAGAAATTTCCCGCATTATGAAATTTCCGGATGAATTTGCATTTTCCCGTTATTTCAAGCGCAATATCGGGGAATCGCCCCGTGCCTGGAAACAGTCCGGAAACGAAAAATTCAACCATATTCCGTAGAAAGAAAAATTCCTGGAAGGGGTAAAAACACTTCTGCGCGCAAAAAAGTGTTTAACAATATAATCCGGTAAACCTGTATTCCAGGAGGATGCAAAAAATTATATTTGCACCCTCCGGCATAAGGTTATTTTTCATTCACAGAGAATTGACTGTACGCTCAATGATATTTTCCTGATGTTCTTCAGAAAGATTGATAAAAGTGGCGGAAAATCCGGAGACCCGCACCCGGAGACTCTTGTATCTGTCAGGCTCTTTTCTTGCGGCAATCAAATCTTCTGCGGAAACATGATTGAGCTGCAGATGAAGCCCCCCTTCACGGAAATAGGTTTCAACAAGCACAACAAGTTTTTGAAAACTTTTTTCATCCTGAACTGTATTTTCATCAACGGAAATGTTCATAATGCTATTTCCGCACATAACGCCTGTCTGATCCATGCGGGCAACCGAAAGCAGATGTGAAGTGATACCATCTCTTTCCTTGCCGTTTGCCTGCCCGGAGCCGAAAAGCAAGGCACTGCCCGCAACACGCCCGTCCGGGGTAGCCGGGGTCAAGGCACCGTACCGGGCATAATGAATGTTGTAACCGGTGAGATTTCCATAACAGAGATAATGTCCGAA
>JAFVRL010000161.1 GCA_017504325.1 Lentisphaeria bacterium
ATTGTGTAGATAAAGTAGTTCTTAAGGATTGGGTAGGAGAAATCCCAGGTGATTACGTTTTGGCGTGGATCTGGAAGAGGTCTGGAAAAAACTCAACCGCTGAAATCTCTGACAATCCTGTTTGCAGATGCTGCTTCAGAAAATCAAACACTTTTCCGGCGGAAATATATGATAAAATATGCCGAAAACTTGAATGATGGGAAATTTGAAGTACATTATTGTGCAGAAAATGATTGTCAGAAATACATTTTTCAATTTTAAAAAAAGGTTTTTACATGAGTGCCATCAACAGAACGGAATTTCCCCTGCCTAAAGTGTGGAATAAAAACTATTCCAAATATGTGATCAATCCTTTACAGCTGGATGCGGCAAAAAGAGCCGGGATCTTCCAGCTGCCGGAAGATAAGGCAGAATGGGAAAAAATGCGGAAAACGCTTTATAACAACATTGCTTCCGCAATGAAATTGAAAGTGGATCATACTCTCCCTCTGGATTATGAAGAAACAGGAAGTATCAGACAGGATGGGTTCACCATTAAGAAGATATCTTTCCGGGCATCTGCTGACCGTTATGTGACCGCAAGTCTGTATGTACCTGATGGAGAAGGACCTTTTCCTGCCGTTATCAATGTGCATGGTCACTGGCAGCAGGGAAAAATCGCTGCAAGAGTACAGGCAAGAGGTCATATTCTTGCAAAGGAAGGGTATGTGTGTCTGACAGTGGATGCCTTCGGTTCCGGTGAACGGGCAACAACTCACGGCAAATTTGAGTATCACGGAATGTTTCTTGGAGCCTCCCTTCTCAATGCCGGGGAAACATTGATGGGAGTACAGGTAGCCGACAATATGCGTGCCGTTGATCTTTTGCAGTCTCTTCCTTATGTTGACGGGGAAAAGATCGGAATTACCGGCGGTTCAGGCGGCGGAAACCAGACGATGTATATGGCGGCGATGGATGACAGGATCAAAGCGGCAGTTCCTGTTTGCAGTGTGGGAAGTTATGATTCCTATATCCGTTCTGCAAACTGTTTCTGTGAACTTATGCCCGGCGGATTGAATTTTACCGAAGAAGCAGGGGTGATCGCCCTTGTTGCTCCCCGTGCCATCAAGATCTGTTCTGCCAATGAGGACGCAGAATGTTTCTGCCCCAGAGAAATGCTCAATACTTTCAATGAAGCAAGAAAAGTCTTTCAGGCGTATGATGTGGATGGAAATCTTGCCAACAACGTCTTTGCCGGCGGGCATTGTTTCTGGCCGGAGATCACAGAAACTATGGTGGGATTTTTCGACCTGCATTTGAAAGGCATCGGACATGGAAATGCAAGAAAGACCTTTGATTATATTCCTCTCCCGGAAGAAGATCTTATGGTCTATGAAGCCGGGAAAAAGCCGGAAAAATTGAAAAGTATGCGGAAATGGACAAGCGACAAAGCTGCTCTTCTTGCAGAAAAGAGAAAAGAAAACTCTGATCCTGTTTCCACAAGAAAAGCTCTTGAAAAAGTCCTTGTCGGGAATAAAAAACTTGTCCTCAACTCTTTTACCGCCCTTCCGGATAAAGACGCCTGGGCAAGATTCGTTCTGGATTGCGGGGATGTAATGACCCCTGTCCTTTTCAAAAAAGGAACTTCTGAAAAGTGTTATATTCTTGCTTCTGACAAGGATAAACAGATAGCCGCATCCAGCCGTATTTTCAAAGAAGCGATGCAGAATAAGGATTCCATCATTATTTTTGATCCTTACGGAAGCGGAGAAACTTACGACAACTCCTTCTCCCTTATGGCACACCCGGATTATCACAATCTTACCCGTTACTGTGCATGGCTGGGTTTTTCTCTTCTGGGAGTCTGGACACAGCAGTATAACCTTATTGCTGATTGGGCAAAAGAAAATCTTGATTGCAAATCCTTTATCTATGGCGGCGTAAGAGATGCGGGGATCGCCTCTTTGTGTGCTTCTTCCCTTTCCGGAAAAGCGGAAAAATGTATTCTGGAAGAAAGTGTCATTTCCCTTGATCTTGTGTCCTCCGTTTATACGGTTTCTGCTGCAACACTTGCCCTTGCCGTTCCGGATATTCTTTTGTACGGGGATGTAACCAACTTTATTGCCCTTGCAAATGGGAAAGTAGCATTGTATGCTCCGGTTCACGGCGACGGAACACGCCTGACACAGGAAGAATTTTCTTCCATGCAGCAGGCAAGTAAATCTCTTGCAGAATCTTACGGAACAAAATGTACTTTGGAATTTATGGAGTAAATAATGAAAAGGGAAAAAAATTTCACTTCCGCTAAAGACTGGCAGAAAAGTATTCCCCGGCCTGTTTGTGATGCCCATAAAGATTTTATCCCTCTTTATGAAAAAGCCTGGCTTCTTGCCCATGATCATATTAAAGATGTACCGGGCCTGCCTGCTACTCCCTACATGGATGAAGCGGCATCCCCCTATGATATATGGATTTGGGATACCTGCTTTATGGTACTTTTCTGCAAATATGCCCAGGATCGTTTTCCGGGTGTGGAATCTTTGCAGAACTTTTATAAAGTATTGCATGACGGGGCAATTCTTCCCCGTCTGCCCCATCCGGAACTTCCGGAGGGGATACAGTTCTCGATCCATATAGCCGATAATCCCCCGCTTTTTGCATGGACAGAATATGAAAATGCTCTGATGCATGGAAATAAAGAACATCTGAAAACACTTCTTCTTGAAAAACAGTATCTGCAAAAACATTTTGCATTTCTGCAATCTCTTGATAAAGAAACCCTTTTCCCCATGATCCGTGCGGAATCCCGCTGGAAAACACATGAAAACGGCTATTTCTGGGAAGGCGGCCGCTCCGGTATGGATAATACTCCCAGAGGAAGAAAAAGTACCCCGACAACTGTAAACAGACCGGATAACAAACATATTCTCTGGGTAGATGCCATTGCACAGCAGGCGTTAAGTGCGTTATACATAGCAAAAACAGCAAAGATCCTTCAGGAAAAAGAGTTGGAAAAAGTCTGGCAGGAAAAGTATGAGTTCCTCAAAGAGAAGATCAATACATTGTACTGGGATGAAGAAGACGGGTTTTATTATGACATCGTTGCTGCCACCAATGAAAAGGTGAAGGTAATGACTCCCGCCTCCTTCTGGGTGCTTCTTGCGGAAGCTGCCCCCTTTGACAGAGCGGTGAGAATGGCAAAATATCTTACTGATCCGGCAAAACTCGGCGGAAAAGTCCCTTGCGTGACCCTTGCCAGAGATGATGCCGATTTCAATAGTGAACACGGTCTTTACTGGCGGGGTGCCATGTGGGTGCCAACTGCTTATATGAGTATCAAGGCTATTGAAAAATACGGCATGAAAGATCTTGCAAGAGAGTTATCGCTTAAAATTCTGGAACACATGAATATAACATATCAAAACTATACTCCCCACACCATCTGGGAGTGTTATGCCCCCAACAGTTACGCTCCTTCCCATTCCTGCAGTCGCCCCTGGAAAACAGTGCGGCAGGATTTCTGCGGCTGGTCAGCTCTTGCCCCCATTTCCCTGTTTATTGAAAATGTTATCGGCATAAGAAAAGCCGATGCCTTTCATAACACCCTTTTCTGGGACATTCCGGAAAATATCAAAGGAAAAATTGGAGTGAATTCGTATCAGTTCGGTGATATTACAGCAGATCTTTTATATGAAAATAATGAAATAAACATTTCTTCCGACAAAGAGTTTTCTCTTGTTGTATATGAAAAAAACTTTTCTGTCAAAGCATGCAGAAATACATTCAAAATCAAGGAGTAAAAATGAAACAAATCCTTTACGGAAAAGAAAAACTCATTCCGGTCGTTGACAGTACCGATGTCCTTGTTGTAGGCGGCGGTCCCGGCGGACTGGGAGCTTCCGTTATGGCGGCAAAAAACGGTTGTAAGACCCTGCTTGCGGAAAGATTCGGCTCTCTGGGGGGAATGGCATTTCACGGGGAAGTAAATCCCTTTATGTATAACCACCTTGACCATGTATCCCTTGACAGACCAATATTTATTTCCTGGTGCGAAAAAATGGTGCAATATTATTCTCCGGCGGAACTGGAAAGAGTACCCTTTTTTGCCTCTTACGGCAGTACTCTTTTATCCAAGGATTTTGCCATGCTTGCCATGGAAGATCTTATACTGGAAAGTAATTGCAAGATCCTTTATCATCATGTCCTTGCAGATGTGATCAAAGAAGGAGATACCATCCGTTATGCTGTATTCCAGACAAAAAGCGGCTTGTGTGCAGTGGAAAGCAAAATCTTTATCGACTCCACTGGCGATGGCGATCTTGCTTATCTTGCCGGATGCAAATATGAAATGGGCAATCAGGATGGCTGCTGCCAGCCAATGAGCAGCTGTTTCAAAATGAGTCATGTGGATATGACAAGGATCCCGGACAAAAAGACACTGAATGAATTGTTTGAAAAAGCAAAAGCGGCAGATGAGATCCATTGTCCCCGGGAAAATGTACTTTATTTCACCACCATAAATGAAAATACTCTGCATTTCAATACAACAAGAATCGTAAAAAAGAGTGCGGTAAATGCTTTGGAACTTTCTGAAGCGGAAATTGAAGGCAGACGTCAGATAAGGGAGTTTATCCGCTTCTTCCGCAAATGGGTCCCCGGCTTTGAAAACGCTTCCTTACATTCCATTGCCTCTACTGTTGGGGTACGGGAAAGCCGCCGGATCCTTGGAAAAGTCTATCAGACAGTGGAAGATTTCCATAATTGTGCAAAATATCCTGACGGAATCGCAAGATGCCAGTATCCCATTGACATCCATAATCCCAATGGTGGCGGGGATACATGTATCAAGCTGCCGAAAAATGAGTATTATGAGATCCGTTACGGTGCCCTTGTTGCAGCAGATGTTTCCAATCTTTTGATGGGATGCCGGGCGATCTCTGTGGATCACGCATTGCACAGCAGTATCCGGATCATGCCCTGTATGTGCAGCATCGGTCAGGCGGCGGGGATGGCGGCATCTCTTGCGGTCAAAAAGAATATTTCTATTGATCAGGTAACCGGAGAAGAGGTAAGAAGCAAAC
>JAFVRL010000162.1 GCA_017504325.1 Lentisphaeria bacterium
AACCTCAAAAAAGGTGAGCAGTAGCCCCATTGCAGATAGCCGGTGCAGAATAGGCAAAGCGATTTTCAAGTCCCGGGGGAACGAGGGAAAAAGTCCCACCGGATAGAGATGAAAATGTATAATTTATGATGATTTTCTGTGAGGGTGGAGAATAACTTTGCAACAGCTTTTTTCCTGCGTCCCTACGGGACTTTTTTCGTGGGGGGATACATAATATACCCGGGGTTCAAACCCCGGATCTGGGTTCCTGCGCCCCGATGGGGCTTTTGAGATAGCCGATGCAGAACAGGCAAAGCGATATTCAAGTCCCGGGGGAACGAGGGAAAAAGTCCCACCGGATAGAGATGAAACGCTACAAGCCCACGGGGTGATTACAAAAACCAGCCCTGAAAGGGCATAAGGGGCTGAAAGCCCCGCAGGAACATAGCCCGGTGGGTAGGGACCTGTAAGGGACCGTACCCCCGGGTAGGAGTACAAAACAAAAAAGCAAGCTCTGTAAGAGCGGCAGAAGGAGAAATGTCAGTCCCATCTGCCGCTTTTTGCAACACCCCCCCGCTCTTGACAGTATGTATATTTTTTTATCAGAAAGATGTTCCGCCGCTGCAGGGATGTTTATTGGACCAGGTAAGGTACACAGAAATGAATCCGCCACGCCAGGAGTATGTATTCATCCGCAATTCCCTTTTGATATCAAAAATCCTTGCGTGTCCGGCAACAAAAAACATGGTGCTTCCGTAGCCGCCTTTTCCGTGCCATCCCTTCAGATAGGGATCGGCATAATAGTAGGTACAATGGCCGAAATGAAGAACGGAAGGAGTTTTTGCGGAATCGTATTTAAAAAATCCGCCGTGAGCGCCGGTACCGCCATCTTTTGCATCTGTACCGAGCCAGTTGTAAGGAGGCTGTTTGGCATTGGTACCTTTGACAAGACTACCGCAGGTGGGATAGGTGGAAAAATTATTGCTCGCGTCATAGTACCCGGCTGCTTTCCCCACAGTAAGAGCGGTATTGCACCGGAGGAATTTGGGGGATCCTGCCCCGCGGTAGGTATATTTGTATATTCCCAGACCGTAGTCGGAGGAATAGGCCTCGGCATAAGTACCGTATTTGCGTTTATATTTATTGCCGGATCTAGAGGGGGAGGAAAAAGCCCATTGACCGTAATTATCCGCATAGGCGATATGGAAATAATAGATCTGCTTCATATTGGACAGACAGTTCAAAGTACGCGCCATCTGTCTGGCTTTCCCCAGTGCGGGCAGCAGCATCCCTGCAAGTATGGCAATAATGGCAATAACAACAAGAAGTTCAATAAGGGTGAAAGAAAAATATTTTCCATTGTTTTTACGGCAGCTCATAAAATGCACTCCTTTCACATTGAGTTGATATTGCATGATAACACATCCCGGTTCTTTATTTTATATCAACCTCATAAAAAAAACAATAGCAGAAACTGTGTATAAAGTAAAAAAAAAGGAATATTTCTTCAAAAAAAAGGAAAATACAGCAATAAAATCCGGTAAAACCACTTATTCTGCAAATTGCCGGGGACTTTTTCCTGTATGCTTTTTAAAGAAACGGCTGAAAGATTCCGCACTGGAAAAACCGCACAGATCGGCGACTTCCGAAATAAGAAGGGTATGGGAATGCAGAAGGGTCTTGGCATATTCCACTCTCTCTTTTGCCAGATATTCCGCCGGACTCAAATGAAAGTATTTCTGAAAAAGGATCTGCAAAGTTCTTTTGGAAACGCCGGAAACTTCCACAAGTCTTTCCAGAGAGAGCTGAAACCCCTCCTGTGCAATATATTTAACGGCTTTCTGCAATACCGGCGGCATCGTACAGGAATTTTTCTGGTGTAAAAGTTCCTCCATAAGTTTGAGAAGCAGTATCCCCAGACGCTCATTGGAACCATGTTCTTTACGGATCTCCTCTTTCATTTCCAGCATAAGATCTTTCACCGATTCCGCATTGGTACAATGGATCGTATTTCCGGAATTTCCCAGAACAGGCAGAAGGGCATTGATGATCTCATTGCGTTTCAAAATCAATCCCAGCCGGAAAAGAGGATCCTCTTTCTTTACACAGATCACCGCTTTTCCGTTAAGTCCTCCTCCTTCGATCCGGGGAACATGAAAATCCCCCGCCTGAAGAACCATCTTCCTTCCATCGGCATACTCATAATACATCTTACCGGAAACAATAAAGGTAAAAACAAGATCCGTATGGGGTTTATTTCCGGTAAAGGTACGGTTTTCCCAGAAGGAATCAAACCATGGCACCACTCCCGGAAAAGCGGAAAGATGGGTATTTTTCATATTGAGAAAAGTATTTTCAGCAAAATACCCGCCGCCGGGAAGGGGCCAGGAGGTATAACGGTGGATGAAATGGAGTCTGTCCCCATTATCTGTATTCTGATTTTCCGCCATACGCACCTTCCTTATGATCTTTTACAGAAAATAAGATAGCACATATTCCGGAAAAATCAAATGATCAATACTTCCCCGGCAATACAGAAAATTGTCCCCGCAACCTGAAGGCAAGTCCATTTTTCCTTCAGAATGAATATACTGTAAAGATTGAAGGATGCGATACACGAACCGATGACCAATGGATAAGACACACATCCCGCCCCCGCCTTTGCCATGGCATCCAGTCCGGGATAAAGGAGAAGATAACTGGCAATCAGACCGAAAAGTTTTAAAGTAAAGATATATTTCCACAAAACAGGTCTTTTCAATTCTGTCAGAAACATCTCTTTTGTATAGTTGCGGTATTTGGGATAACAATAAAAAATTGCGGCAAAAAGTGTTCCGCAACTGCTTATGAATGTCCTCCCCATACTGTTTAAATTTCTTGCATCCGGGAAATATGAGGGGATGCTATTCAGACTTAAAGTGACTCCTGCCATAATAAATGCGGCAAAAGTAATTTTTTTCCACCCTTTTTCCTTTTCTTTATTTTCCTTTCCCAAGCCGAGAAGGATAAGAGCCAGAAGGAGAACGACCAATCCGGTTCCCCGCAGAATGGTCAATTTATCGCCGAAAAATATTACTCCTGTAAGAAAGGGAAAAATCAATGCAGTCTGAATAAAACTCCAGATCACCCCGTTAGGCCCTTTCTGCATGGCAGAGGACATAAATTGCAACATACAGTAATTGATGGCACTGCCGGTAAAGTAACATCCGCCGGTAAAAAGCAGAACTTTGAGAGAAAGTTCCGCTTTCTGAAGGAAAAGGAAAAAGATGAGACTTATCAAGGCACTCAATATTCCGCTTACCAGCAGAAGAAATGCTGTATCACATTTCTTCCGGGGGGCATCGCTCATCACTACTCCTGTCAATGACCAGATCACCCCAACGGCTATTAAAGAGGGGATGGCAAAATACATTTTTATTTCCTTTCAAATTTCAGCATATATACGCCTGAATATATATCTTTGACAGGAAGAATGTATCTCTCTTCCTCATCCTTTTCAAGTTCAAAGACTTCCTCATCTTCCGGAAAACGTTCTGAAAGAGCTTTACAGAAGCATGAAGTATAACCCATTGGAAGAGAAAAGGAGATTTTTTCTGTTAAGGAATGGAAAAGGGCGAGAAGCATATAGATATTTCCTTCCTGATCTATTCCTGTATGCTGATAAATACCGGAGTCTTTTGAAGAACTTTCCACATAAATTTCATGAAGATCTTTCTGCATAAAGAAGGTATAATAACAGAGAGCATAATAAACCTTATAGGGTTTTCTCCAGTTTGCCATAAGTCCCCAGAAGGAAGATGTTGCCCAACTGTAATAATATGCCATAGGTGTCCATTTCTGCATACAGATCAATGAGGCAATGGAAAAAGCCGCATTATCCATTTTCGGAGCCTCAATGAGTGCCCCGTAAACATTATTCCAGTCTTCCGGAGCATAGTGCCATTCAGACATAAATATATCCAGGTCGCCATAACCATTTTCTGCTGCAATATTCTTTATTATTTTTAATTTATGGATAAATCCTTCCGGCACCAGGGTATAATTCGTCGTTCCGGCAAAATCCAGAGGAAGAGAATAGGTCCGGCAGAAAGAGAAAAATGCCCGGAAAGTATTCGAGGCAATTGCCTGCGGTCCACCCACTTTCACATCGGGAAATGCCTTTTTGATTTTCAGGGAAAAATTCCGGTATAATTCCAGAAATTCTTCAAAAGATCCGGCAAAAAGACTTTGATTATCCGGTTCTTCCCATAATGAGGCGTAAGAAATATTCCAGTGGAAACCTTTTGCCCATCCTTCATTATAATGACGCAGGATATTTACACAGATTTCCGCCCATTTATTCATATCAGAAGGAGGTTTGACACGGAATTGAAATGCAGAGTGTTCAATACATTCTCCGAAACGGAACTCAATGGGGCATCCGCAATCCATGACCTGCTGTAAATAGAAATCCGTAGGGGCAAAATCATAATTGGCAGGATCATTATGATCGGCATGGAAAAGAGGGAAGATCCGGCTCACATCAATAAGGGCAAACCCGGGATCAAAGAGTGCAGCATCGTGATGCCGGACTCTTTGGGGGGCAAGGCGTTTGAACAGTATTTTTTCCTGTTCACAGCCTGCTTTATTTGATATACGGGGAGAATTATTCATTCCAAGAATATTCCGGAATGGGGCAAGTTTTTTTTCCGGATAAAAAGAAAAATTTACATTTCTGTTTTTTTCGATATAATTTTTTCCTGCTTC
>JAFVRL010000163.1 GCA_017504325.1 Lentisphaeria bacterium
CTTTGCCAAAGAGGTGAAGATCGATCTCACAAATGCCGTGATCGTGCGGCAGAACAAAGTTTATGATTCTCTTGCAAAGGACTTGCAGAAACATCTGGAACTTATCGGCGGAGGTAAGGTTCCTGTGGTATTCTCCAAACAACTTCCCGCAGGAAAATATGCTTTTTATGTGGGGATCGCCCCCAAAGGCGTCAAACAGAATTTCAAAGGCGAAGAAGGCAGATACCTTGTAACAGATACAGGAGCCTATTTTTACGGTGACTCCTTCCGTTATCTGGGAGCAAGCCATGCAGTCTATACCTTCCTTGAAGAAGCTCTGGATGTGAAATGGCCCCATGTGGATGATATCATTGTAACAAAACGCAATCCTGTTATTGTCAGCAAACTGGAAGGCTCTTTCATTCCGGTACTCAATATCCGTAATATCCGCGGTCAGGGTGTCTGGCACTACCGTATGAGAATGGGAGCCCACAATCCTCCCTCTTATGGTCACGCCTTCACCAAATGGTGGAAGCGTTTCGGCAAAACCAATCCGGAATATTTTGCCCTCAATTACGGCAGACGCTATCCCACAGTTCTCGGCAGAAACACCAACGATGTTGCCCAGGCTCTTGCACCCTCCACAGCAGAAGGCATTGCCCTTTGCGTCAGCAATGAAAAGGTGTGGGATCAGATCATTGCCGACTGGAAAAAGGCAGGAATGCCGGAATATATCAACCTTTGCGAAAACGATGCTCCCGACCAGTTGTCCTGTCATTGCGAAAACTGTAAGAAACTGGATGTCCTTACTCCCGAACAGGAAAAAGACTGGCTCCACGCTCTTGCCGACCGTTACATCTATTTTGCCAAAGGGGTGCTGGCAAAGGCAAAAAAATACCGTAAGGATGTGAAGATCTCCATGTACGCATACAATGCTTCCCAGGATGCTCCCAGAAGAGAGAAACTCCCGGAAGATATTGTTATAGGCATCGTTCCCACCAACTTTACCATGCCCTCCCTTACAGAGTATGTTTCCAGCTGGAAAAATGTGGGGCTGAAACACTTTTTCTACCGTCCCAACCGGCATTATTATTACAACATGCTCTCCTTCCCGGCAGGATTCCATAAACACTTCTTTGATGTATTGCAGTTTATGATCAAACAGGGGTCTATCGGCTTTGATTACGATGCCGCCAAAACCGTCAACCCCACCGTCCAGCTTTCCGACTATCTGCTTGCCAGGGGAATGCAGGACTCCACCAAATCCTATGACTACTGGATGAAAGATTTTCTGAAATCCTACGGCAAAGCCGGTAAGGATGTGGAAAAGTATTTTGAATACTGGAGAAAAGAAGTCTGGGAAAAACGTATTGAAAAAAATGTGAACAGGATCACGGAAGTGGGGATCTGCTTCAACTATACCAGAGGGATCGTCTGGACTTTGAAGGATTACTATAAGGAATCCGATTTTGTCACAGCAGGCAGTTACCTCAAAAATGCTCTTAACGCGGAAGGCTTGACGGAAGATCAGAAAAAACTCATTCAGAGACTTGTGGACTTTAATGAACACGGCCGTCTTATGTTCAATGCCATTGCGAAAAAGACGGACAATGATTCTATTGCTCTTTTGAAATTCCGTCAGAAACACGGAATCAAAGTTCTGAATGAAACGGAACAGTATTACGGGGATGTATGCGGACTCAAGAGAGTACAGGATCTTGCCGCATTTGAGCCTCCCTTCAAGGAAACCGATCTCTTCTGGAGATTCAGACTCGACCCGGAAAATGTGGGCGAAAAAGAAGAATGGTACAAAGACGGCAGAAACATCCTGAAATGGAAATATGTGATGGCGACCAACAAAAACTGGGAAAATCCCTATGGTCATTACAAAGCCATTTCCAAAGAGATCCGGGATCTTACAAAAGATTACAACGGGATCGCCTGGTATGCCACAAGTATCAATATTCCTTCCGACTGGTTTGGAAAACGCAATATCTATCTTTACTTCGGAGCTGTGGATGAATCCTGTACAGTCTATGTCAACGGGGAAAAAGTCCACTACCGTCCCTTTGTCAATTCCAATGACTGGACAACTCCCTTTACGGTGGATATTACAAAATATGTGAAGGGCAATGCCCGTACCCCCCAGATCATTATTGTGAGAGTGGAGGATAAGGCAGGTGCAGGCGGGATCTGGAAACGGGTCTGGCTTGTTTCCAAGGCCAAATGATCCTCCTTTTCCGGTCTGAAAAGAGCTGTTACATTTCGTAAGATTTGTAACAGCTTTATTTTTAATAAGATACAAAAATATGTCAATATAATGCTGCAAAATTGTCTATATTATTATCTTTCAGGAACTTGAATTTTCTCTTATTGCGGATATAATATAGGATTGTGAAGATTATTTGTTTCTGTTTTCCTGCTTATACGGAGTAATATAGATACATCAGAAACCGTACCGGAAAACAGAGAATAATATCGCATAATATACATTATGTGATGCAAAAATGGATTTTTTCAGTATAAAACAGGAAAATAAGAGATAAAATAAGCAGGAATGAATATAAAATAAACA
>JAFVRL010000164.1 GCA_017504325.1 Lentisphaeria bacterium
ATACTTTTTCCATCATATATATTTATGACCTCTTTATTCCTTATCTCCGCAGTATTAAGCATTATCTCTCCCCCTTTTCTTCCTGTTTATATTATCTTTATGCTGTATTTATTGTTCTTTATGATATTCTTTACGGAAAGTTCAGCGGGATCGAAGAAGCCGCGTTCCATAAGGATTTCTTTGATACAGTGGGGATCATTCCCCATGAAAATGCACCGTTTTCTCCGGAACAGCGCAAGGTCGTCAATAATGAGATGTTCTACCGTTTTATTCTGCGGTTGAAAAGTACACGAACATTGTTTTCCTGTTCTCTGGACGGTTCATTTTTAAGTTCTGTAATTTTTGACGAACAGTTCACCAAAGCCAAGCGTAATACCATTCTGGTAAGACTGATCCCGGAAAACAAGGTAGAGGAGATCTGTGGAAAAATGCAGAAGATCGGGGATTTTTATTATTCGGATAATGGAAAGATCGGGGTAAACTACAAAAAAGCAGAAGAACTTTCCCACGATATCCAGTATCTTCGCGGATTTTCCTCCGGTGACGGCAAAGGGTATGGTTACGGTTACGGGTTTGCCTTTTTCCCGGTGCGGGATCTTTCCTGTCTGGAACCGGATGAGATCACGATGCTGTATAATATCGTACATGAGTTGAAAAAACATTATCAGCTTATCCGTATTTCCCGGGAGAAACCTTTTGATGCCTCCTGTCTGCTTGTGAGACAGCTGCATGATATCTGTGATGCCACACTTCTTTATATCGGGAAAAACAAAACCCCCCGGAGTGTATTGCGCCGTGTTTTGAAACTGCACGATGAGACACATAAAGTCTATGGGATCCTCACCGGAGTCAGTGACTTTGAAAAAGTTATTTCAGGAGACTATATACGATGAAAAGAGCTTTACTTTTATTTCTGATTGTTTTTACAGGCATGATTTCTCTCACCGGGTGTTACGACCGTTATACATCAAGTTATGAAGACTTCCCCGACATCAACAATCTGCCCAGCGGCGTGGTGGATCACTCCGGCTTGACAGAAGAGGATAAACGCCGTCAACTGGAATTTCTGAAAAAACTTGATGCGCAGAAAGAACCGGTCTACCGGATCAATGCCGGAGATAAGATCAGTATAAGAGTGTATAATCATCCGGATCTTATCATGGAATCTCTGGTGACTCCTGATGGAGCCATCGGGGTCATGTTTGCCGGACAGGTGCAGGTAGCCGGTCTGACTCTGGAAGAGGCTTCCCGGAAAATCAAAAAAGTGTATGCCACTTACATCAAAAATCCGGAATTGGGGGTATTTGCCATTGATGTAAGAAGCCAGACTGCCACCATTGCCGGAGCTGTGAACAATCCGGGTATGTTTGTCATCTCCAACGGAATGCGTCTTGCTGACCTTTTTGCCAAAGCCGGCGGTTCTGCCGTGCGGGATTTTGATGACCAGATGCTGGATGCGGCAGATTATCAGAACAGTATCATCGTCCGTGACGGAAAAGTGCTTCCTGTGAATTTTTCTCTCGCCATTGAAAAGGGTGACCGCTGGCATAATGTGAAACTCAAGAAAGGGGATTATATTTACATTGCGGTGCGTTCTGAAGCCATGTGCAGTATCATAGGAAGTATCAACCGGCCTCATAAGAGATTGTGGGATCAGAATCTGGGGGTTCTGGAGCTGATCTCCTCCGGACTCGGCTTGAAGGAAGTGTATTGGAAATACGGTATAATCATCCGCGGCGGTATGGAAAACCCCCGTTTCTACCGGGTCGATATCGACGGGATCCTGCAGGGGCGTTGTGCCAATGTCCGGCTGCAGCCGGGTGATGTGGTTTATATACCCCATGATGATATTTCCGAATACAATGTATTCATCCGGAAGATCCTGCCTACTGCCCAGTTGATCGGAACCTTTACTTTCCCCACATTGAATTTTGTAAAATAACAGGGGCGATAATGAAGTATCTGGTATTTTTCATCGCTTTTCTGGGAGTGCTGCCGCTGGGGTATGTGCTTACGCTGAACCGTAAGTTCATCCGTTATGCGTTTCTGGCAGTGCTTCTGCCTGTGATGATGTTCAACCAGGTCTCCATCAACTTTTTCTCCCATGAGACTTACCGGGGAACTTCCAGGGGTATGGAGGTTTCTCTGGTATATCTTATTGCTGCTGCCATGCTTGTGGGGATGCTGCTTTTGTATCACAGAAAGCCGCTTCTGCCGGATACGGGCAGTAAAATATACTGGATATATTTCCTTTTATGCATTCCCTCGCTGATCAATGCGGACAATATGCTTTTTTCCTGGTTCGAGCTTTGGAAAATGATCATGATGTATATCGTTTTTCTCTGTACCTATTACTATTTATACAATATCCGGGATTTCAATACTGTTTTTATCGGGTTCGGTATTGTAGCAACGGCAACTTTTCTTGTGGTTGTATTCCAGCATGTACGGGGGATCCATCAGGCAAACGGATTTTTTCCGCATCAGAACAGTATGGGGATGTATATGTGTCTTATTGCCCCCGTCTTTTTTGCCTATTATTTCAACCGGAACAGAGGCTGGAAACGGTTTCTTTATGCCGGATTTTTCCTTGTTGCTTCGGCGGCATGTATGCGTACATATTCCCGCGGGGCAATGGCGTGTCTGCCCTTCGGCTGTGCCATAACCACATTGCTTTCGTTGCGTTACCAGTTCCATTTACGGAAGATCCAGATCCTTCTTCCGGTATTTCTTCTCTGCTTTTTCGGACTTCTGCTGCTTCTGCCCAATATTATCAAAAGGTTTGAAAATGCTCCCAAAGAATCTCTGGAGACCCGGCAGTATCTTGCCGCATCCGCATGGAACATGATGAAAGATAAACCTTTTGCCGGTGTGGGGTTGAATAACTGGGGAATCAAGATCAATCCGCCTTATCCCTATTGTGAGTACCGTTATGAAAATAAGCGTATCGCCAAAGATTTCAAAGAGGGGATCGTGGAAACCAGTTATCTGCTTGTGGGGGCGGAGTGCGGATTTCCGGCACTGGCGGCATTTCTGGCATGGCTGGGGTATTATTATTACGCAGCATGCAGACTTGTGATAAAATTACGGCGGACCGAACTGTTTTTCATTCCTGCCGGAATCGTGGGGGGACTTACGGCGATCTATCTGCAATCCACATTGGAATGGGTGATGAAACAGCAGGTGAATTTTATACAGA
>JAFVRL010000165.1 GCA_017504325.1 Lentisphaeria bacterium
ATCCTTGATGCACTCAATGACAAATTTCTTTATCCCGGCTTCCCCGTCAGCAGGGAACATCATACGGTAGAAAGTTCCGAAGATCTCGCTTCCGCCTCCTTTGGGAGCGGCAAGGATCTCAAGGGAGTCATCATCCCTGTCAAAAACAACCTCGATTTTGGGCATACCCGGACCGACATTGTTTCCCGGATTTTTTCTGGTGAGAGGATGTACCATCGTAGGCCGCAGGAAACATTCGGCAGTAGCTCTTGCCGTAGCTTCTTCCGCACACTCTTTCAGGATCCCGAAACCGCCTTCCAATTGGGTCTTTGCCCCGGCATGGATAAAATACATGGGGAAACCGGTATCGGCACAGACAAGACCATTGCCTTTTTCCGACATGTCTGCATTCTGCAAACTTACTTCCAGATGTTTTACCGCCATGGGATCGGTTTCTTCCGCCAAAGCCTTCTGCAACGCCTTCCGGATATCCGGGGGCATCTTTGTGGCTCCGAGCCGTATGGCATTATACATTGCCTCAACAATCGTTTTACGCCTGATCATACTTGAATTCCTCCTTTGAACTCATACTTTCTTTATATTTGAGATAGGTTTCTTTATCCATTACAGGAGTTTCCGCTGCGATCTCTTTTCCTTTTACAGCATCATCCCCCAGAAGGGTGATCACATCCATAGCCAGCAATTTTGCACCTTCCACATAGGCAAGAACCGGATCCTCCACAACAAAATCCGCCCCGTGGGGAGAACCGGCAAATCCGCCGCTGTAAGCATGAAGGGCAGGCATAAGCATACTCACATCCCCCATATCTGTGGAAGAACCTCTGTGACCGAAATTGCCCAGGACTTTTCCTGTAAGTTCCATAAGATTGTCCCCATGGACTTTATTGAGTTTTGCATTGCTCACATAAGGCATATAACCGCCAAGATTGTGGATGGTGACTTTTCCGCCAAATGCCATTGCCGCAGCTTTCACGCTACGGTCCACTTTCTTACAGGCATTTGCCACCGCTTCCGGGGTTTTCGCCCGGATCTGCAGTTCCAGAACCGCTTTTGCCGGAACCACATTCACAGCGTCACCGCCATTGGAAATAATGCCGTGGATACGCACAGAATCTTTATCATCAAAGGTATCGCGCTGGGCGTCGATCATATTCAATGCCTGTCTTGCCATGCTTGCGGCATTGATCCCTGCCCAGGGACGCAAGCCGCCGTGGGCTGCCCTCCCTTCAAAAACGATCTCTTTCATACAGAAGCCGTTATAACTTTCCGGTGTAAATGTATCGTGACCGGCATGGATGAGAAGTACCATATCAATGTCATCCAGAACCCCCAGACGGATAAATTCCGGTTTGCCGCCACAGTACCGGATCTTTTCTTCTGCAATCAATTTTCTGCAATAGTCCAATGCCTGAAACTCCTCTGCCGGAACAGCAATAAAAGCAAGGGAACCGGACAACTCATCAACAATGGGAAGCAATGCTTCCGCAGCTGCAAGCATCTGGGTAAGCTGTGCATGATGTCCGCAGGCATGTGCCGCCCCGGTGGCAGGATCGGCAAAAGGGTGACTTGGTACGGGAAGAGCATCCAGTTCCCCCATAAGAGCGATACGGGGGCCGTCGCCTTTTCCGCATTTTATATCTGCCCGGATGCCGGTAACAGCAAGTCCGGTACGGCAGGTCAAAGAAAGTCTTTCCAGTTCCGCTTTTACTTTTGCGGCAGTTTTGACTTCACAATAGCCGCTTTCCGGATTATTCAGCAACTCCGTACCCAGAGAGATGATCTCTTCCTTTCTGCTTTCGATACGGTCAATGACAAATTTCTTCAGTTCAGCAACACTTTTCATGCGAAAACTGCCTCCTCCTGTTTGTATTTTGCCAAAACTTCTTCATTGGCGACCACATCCAGTCCGGGGTTATCCCGCAAGGTGTAAGTTCCGTATTGTTCTGTCAGAAGAACGGGAGTACCCAGATTTTCCACATAGAATTTTTCCGCAGGGGAAATATCAGAAGGATAATTCACATAAGGAAGTGTGGCAAGGTTTGCCACTACATTTGTCCCCAGAGAGGATTCCCCCATACCGCCCAGCCAGCAGCCGATATTCTTTTCTCCGCAGAGATCATGGATATCCAGAGAGGGAGTGATCCCGCCCACCCTGCCGTATTTGATGTTAATATATTTGCAAGCCCCGATCTCGATTGCCTGTCTGGCATCCTGTAAAGAACAGATACTTTCATCCAGACAGATGGGGGTACCGATCATCTTCTGCAATTTGGCGTGATCAAGGATATCATCATGCATCAAAGGCTGTTCGATCATGGCAAGATTGTATTTATCCAGCTTTTTCAGCATGGGAAGATCGGCAAGAGTATAAGCACTGTTGCAGTCGATATGAAAAACGGTATCCGGGTAAACACTGCGGACAGCTTCCAGCATATCGCACTCCCAGCCGGGACAGAATTTCAGTTTAATGCGGGGATACCCCAGTTTCAGCATCTTATCGATCCCGGCAATAAGGTCATCAAAGGTTTTCAATACTCCGAAACAGTACCCGACTTCCGCCTTTTCTTTCGTTCCGCCAATGGCTTTTTTAAGGGAAATACCCTGTTTTCTGCTCAAAAGATCCCAGAAGGCTACGTCAAAAGCAGCTTTGGCAAATTCATTGCCGCGGATGGGAGCCATGATTTTCTGCAACTCCTGCGGCGTTTCGATTTCCTTATGCAGAATGGCAGGGACAATAAAATCTTTTCCCAGCATGAAACAGCCTTTATCCCAATAGGGAGAGAAAGCCGGACCTCCCCCGGGACAGGATTCCCCCCAGCCGGTCAGTCCGTCTGATTCCATTTTTACCACAATGGAATTAAAAGCATTCTGTGTTCCGAAAGCGGTGGTGTAGGGATTCTTGATAGGATTGCAAACCCGGTACATGGTAATACGGTCGATTCTCATTTTTCTCTCCTTTTTATAGGTTATAAGTATTATATGGAAAAATATATTTTTTCATTTGATTTTTTCAATAGCTTGATCTATATTTATTGATATAAATTTTATATCAATGCAGGAAATAAAGAAACAATGGAACTTACACACTTACGGTATTTTCTTACAGTAGCGGAACTTCTCCATTTCCGGAAAGCGGCGGAAAAACTCAATATGACACAAGCC
>JAFVRL010000166.1 GCA_017504325.1 Lentisphaeria bacterium
GGTGATATTATACTTCTTTTTAAATTCTTCAAATTCATCCCGTACGGTCTCATAAGCACTTTTTGCCTCAACAAACCTGGGATTGCGTTCTGCAAACATAAGCTTTGCTTTATTATACTCCCGTAAATTTTTCCGCATCTCCAGCACAAAAAGTTGCAGGGCAACACGGTGTTTGATAACATTTTCCGGAACGGCTTTATAATTTTTTTCCGCAACTGCAAACCTTTGACGGGCATCGGCAAGTTTGACATTGAGTTCCGCAAATGAAGCAGCTTGCTCTCCCTGCATCTTCTTTACCGTTTCCATCTCCTCAACAGGATGGATAATATCATATTTGCGGTGCAATGCATGTAATCTTTCGATCTGGGTACTCTGAAAAGCCTGCAGTTCCTGCAAACGCTGTTCACGGGTCCGTAAAAAATTCCGCAATTCCGCTGTACGGTATTCTTCATAATTGCGGATCCCTATGGCAACAAAGGTATTGATCAGTTTTTTTACATACTCATCACTTTCCCCGATTCCGGTAATCACAAACATATCATTCTGATCCCGGAGAAGTTTCACCTCAATACACTGTTTCAGGATCGCCTGCTGCTTTTTGGTGAGATGCAGTTCTTCTATCAGCTGATGAAAAATCTGCTGCCGGGAAAATACCCCCAGTACATGATTGATCCCCAGCGGTTTGACCTCTTCACTGGCACGGGGCGTATAAAAGAGTGTTACAGATCCTTCATGTTTATGATGCGATCTTTTGAACTGAATATACCGGCAGACAGCTCCGGCAAGAACTGCCAGTATAAAAACAACAATTATACTTATCTTGAACTTCAACAATGTAAAGATGACCAGTTTCTGATACATCTGCAGCGTTTTCATCTGCCTGGTCTCTTCCTGAACATTCAAACTGTTATCCAATGCCTCCATGCTCTTCCTTTCAGTTAAAAATCCGCCACATCCGGTAAAGTTTGCTCTTTTTCTCCAGTTTTTCCGGCATATTTTCCAATTCGGCAAAAACATCACTGAGAAGAACCGCCGCCGCCGGAACTGTATAATATTTCCAGGTAAGCAGCGGTAATGACCGGCTCTTGATACAATATTTCACATAATTTTTAAATGAAGCCTCTTTCCCTGCACGGCAGCGTCTGTAAATCCCTTCCGGGAAATTACAGTCTCCTGCACTGAGGATCACCGCAGACTGGAAGAAATCCCTTACATTGTTCCAGAAGGAAACCATATCCTCTTTCATCTTCCGGTGGGGGGCATGTTTGAATGCCACAGCTTCCCGGTAAAGCTCTTTCCACAGCTCCGGATATTCCGAATCTTCCACAAATTTCAATCTCTGACCGATATGCCAATAATATTTTCCGGAAGAGATGAGTATGGCATCCACAGCTCCCAGTACAGCTTTATAAATATTCCGCAGAATAAAATCCGTATCAGAGGAATTATTGGAGATCTTCTCTCCAGCCAGAAGCAACCCCATTCCCCGGTTGAACAAAAGACGGCACGCTTCGGAAAAAGGCAATTCACGCGCAGGCCGTTCCTTAAGATATTTTGCCGGAAAATCCTCTCCGCACACCAGATGATAGCCCCGTTTCAATTCCTGCATCATCAGCCGTCTTTCATTATTTTTTATATCTCTTCCGGTCATAACTCTGCTGAAATCCATATCCACTTTCAATTCTTTTTCATATTTTTCGGCAATGTCTTTCAAAAGCTCTTCCCCTCTGGCAGGCACATTGCTGGCAAAAACAAAAAAATCCAGATCATTGTAAAGGATCCCATTTTCCTTATCCTGTCTTACACCGCCGTCCCCTCTGCCGTAACCGCCGCCCAAAACAACACAAAGATCTGTGCCGGAAAGCGTTTCCTTCATTTCCAGAAGAACTCTTTTCAGCAGATTTTCAGCTTCTTTATCGCCACAGGCGGTAAACTTTTTACGATTTTTTGCGTTCGACATAAGTACCAAACCCCCGTTTTCCCAAACTGCGCAAAACTACCTGCAATACCAGGAAGCATGAGCAGTGATAATGATAATAATAGTCATAAATACGCCGTTGTTCCGGTGTATTCTGTAATCCGTAGATCTCTCCCATCTGAAATACATAATGCTCATTGGCAGGATGACTTTTCACCAGTTCTTTCCGGAAAAACAGCACCGCCCAGTAACCGGGATAACGGTCCATGGAAAGTTTCCAGCACCAATGAGATTCTTTATGGGTAAAATAAAAAGGCAGAAACAATAAATAAGGTATTGCCAATACCAATGCCAGTACCAACGCAATAAAATGTTCCCACAAACGCAAGATCCATGCAGAACGGTTCTGGATGGGGGAAAAAGCATAACTGAAACTGTTGCGTTCCAATACTCCTCCGGTATGAGGATCAATGATCCTTCCGGGAGTGACGATTTTGTTTTTGATCTCCAGTTTTCCGGCAGTATAGGTACGGTCAAAAATGATAGAGTGTTCCACAATACACTCTTTATCCACAAGAGAACGCTCCCCTATGATGGCATGGGCTATCCTGCAGTTGTTTTCAATAAATGTATTATCCCCCAGCACAAGAGGGCCGGATAAATTACAGTCATTTTTCAATACGACATTTGTCCCGGTATGGATATCATCCATTATGGCATAACCGGGAAGATTATAAAAATCGTCCTTCAGAACCTGAAAATTGACCTCAAAATAACTTTCCAGGGAATCAATAAGATAAAATTCTATATTACTGCGGAATAATTCCCCGTTTTTACAGTAGTATATCCCATCTTTACTTCCCTCATCGCAACAGGGGACAAAAGAGTTCCGCAACTCTTCCAGAGTATGGGCTTTCGGCATCAGCATACCATGCAGGATCAGACAATCTTCCCCGCACTCCTCTTTATAAATATCCAGAAGATTACGGACAGAATAATTGCCGCCCCCTTTCCGGTAATCCAGTTTCAATTCCCCATGCTGGTATTCATAGAGATGCTCTGCAAGATGCTCATTGTAAGTAGGACCCAGCAGCAGAAGGGATCCCACCTCACACCGCAGGGCAAGATCAATAAAATATTCTGCGGCGCAACGCCCGCCCACAGGCATCATTCCCAGACTGCGGTCGGGAAAATACTCTTTGCACCACTCCTGATCGTGGGAATAAGGATTGATCAATATATTCTTCATTTCACCACGCTCCCTTTCCGGTAAGGATCGCAGGGATCGTTTTCAGCAATATAAGAAAATCGTTCCACGCGCTTCTGCTGGCAATATACTCTTTATCCAATGCGATCTGTTTGGAAAAGGGCAACTCACTTCTGCCGGAAACCTGCCA
>JAFVRL010000167.1 GCA_017504325.1 Lentisphaeria bacterium
ACAGTATCTGCATCGGTTGCCCAGGCATAGAAAAGAACTGCCGGCTGTGCCACACCGGAAAGATCGACAGCGATCCCGGCTCCATCGTATGGCGAGGAAAAGCCGCTTTCCGGACATTCCTGCCAACTGCCATCTGTACCGCTTTCCAGATACCCTTTGACTTTTTTCCGGTCTTCCGCATTGGTCAATGTGTCGATGAGAATGGTGGAGTTCCCGCGGGATCCATCGTCCCCGGCTCTACGGATGATCAGGAAAAGACCATTTTCCGGCTTGGTCAGCATAAGCGTAGTAATAGAAGCTGTTACAGTTCCGCTGTCTCCGGTCTCTTCCCCGCTTTCCAGTTTTTTTACTCTTTTATCCAGATCGGTTATTTCCGTGCGGGTGGGTACATCTTCTGTGGCAGATATAACCCCGTCAGCAAGACCGGTTACTATGACCTCTTTGCCCGGATCTGTAATATAGATATGCTGACCGATCACCGCATTTTCCACTGTGGATAATTCTTCAGCACTATCAACCGTCAGCATGCCGGTACCGGCTGTACCGGTGCTTCCGGTATCTCCGGTATCTCCGGTATCTCCAGTCTCTTCCCCGCTTTCCAGTTTTTTTACTCTTTTATCCAGTGCAGTAAAGGCGGAGGCATCCGGGATCTCTTCATATTCATCCACGGCACCGTTTGCCACGGACATGGAACCTATCATTTTACTTTTCAATTTGGTCACTTTATAAGTCTTGCTGTTGGCAAGACAGTAAATCTCCATTCCCAGAAAGGGGTTGGATATATTGGGAATGTCAGATATAGCCGTAACCCTGCATCTTGCATCCAGCGGGGTGTTGGCGGTTCCCGGTATCAGAGATGTACCTACTTCTATACTCATGTTTCCTCCTTATATTATTACACTTTGTCCACATAGAAAAAGAGTTCGGCGGTATTCAATTTGAACTCTCCATAAACTTTATATTTGATTCCTTCCACCCAGAAATCCTCTCCGTTTGCTCCCGTTCCAGTCATTCCATTATTTTCGCTGAAAGCGATTTTCCCGCTGATCCCGTCAAATTTCGTTGCGTAATAACCTTCCGGCACAAGGACGATAGGCCACGCACCGGCAGGGACAGTTCCCAGAGAAGTCTTATCCATTACAGCAGCATCCACACAGCGGATCGTGCCGTAACTCAAAGCCTGATCCAGCATATCCGCTGTGATCTGTCTTATACTCTGTATCGTGGAATTACTGATATAACCGTATGTTATCGTACCTTTGGCTGCCTCCACATTGCCGCTGATGGCTTTTCCTCCGATCATCTGGGTCATATACACTTTGCCGGAGGTGAAAGCGGGAACCTGGGAACCGAAATAGATATAAAGAGTCTCCTGAATACGCAGAAGTTTGGTTGTTCCGTAGATGGAACCGATAGGAAGGATCTCTTCCCCTTCGTCTGTTTTTACCGCGATCTGGGCAACCGTTGCATGCGGGTATGCGGAAAGATCGATCCGCAGATACTCACTGCCGGCAGGGGGAGCATTAAAAGCAACAGGCTCAATGACGGTATAATTTTTTGTATCGACAGCATGAAAGAAAGTGATCTCCAGAGGATCAGACCAATCCCCTAAAGTATCGCTGTTTTTTGTGTATATGGAAAGAGTCGTTTTTTTTGCCGCTGAATTGATAGAGGTCGTCGCAAACTTGAATCCCGCTTTGGCTTCGTCGTATAAAGCCCGGTCTGCCGGTTCCCCGCTTCTGTCATAATTCAGACCGGAACCGTCAGCACCTTTCAGAGAGGTAAGCCACTCTGAAAGCGTGCCATTAAACCCATCCCCGACAGCCACTTCATAAGCGGATTTGCCTTCCAGTTCTTCCAGCCATTGCGGGATCGTTCCCTGATACCCCGCAGCCAGTGCAAGCTCATACGCGCTTTGTCCGGGTTTGCCTTCCCCCTCAAGGCTTTCCAGCCACTCTGTCTGCGTTCCCGTGAAGCCTTCCTGTACGGCAAGTTCATAAGCAGACTTTCCGGCAGGCCCCGGCGTTGTGGAGCGGGTTGCATCTGCAATAAGAGCAATCACTTCCGCCCTTGTAAGGTAATTGGAATCCTGTATAACATCATCCGGCACATCCGCCCCGAGTCCCCCTAAATAACGGCGGTTCTGAATCTGGATGGAAAAATCAAGGGAAAATATGGCATTTGCCGCGTTTTCTCCCGCTTCGTAACCGGCAATTTCCACCCCCAGAGAAACAGAGGCGTTTTTGGCAACAGCAGCAAGAAGTCCGGTACGGGCTGTTTTCGGGAGTACCGCTGTCAGGAGAGTTCTGCCATCCTCCGTCCGGGAAAGAGTGATCCCGGTAAAAGAAAGCAATTTGGGGATCGTTTCCTGATCGTAATCTGCATCCATGCAGATATAAAAGGCACTTGCTCCGGAAAGTTCGAAAAAGGGATAAGGAAGTAACTGCCCTGTCACTTCATCAGTCTCATCGGAACGCAAGTCCAGTTCCAGAGTATAATCTATGCCGATTTTAATTTGAGGGGACGGGGCAGTTTTGCCGTATATATCTGTTATGGCGGAATTGCCGCCTGCAATTCGCAATATACTCCGTATGGTTTGCATGTTCAACTCCTGATTGTTTGTATAATTAATCCATTTTCGTCCAGTGACAATGTGGCAAAACTTGTCATGGCGGGATTCATGGCAAGTTTGATACATGGGGTGATCACTTCCTGATCAATGCCATCTCTGATGCGAAAGCGTACAGTATGCACAGCAGCGTAATCCCAGTGTCCCGCCTGCCAGCATGCCGCAAGGGTGATCTTGCCCCGGCTCACAAGATTCTGCAGGAGAAAACTTGCAGATGTATAGTATGGCTGCGTGTCCAGTTCCGACATGATACTCCGCAGGATGATACATCTCACATGCTGCCCGTTATCACCTTGTATCTGGCAATCTATGTCAATAGTGAGGCATCCGTCAACGCCTTTCAGAAGTACGCCGTTTCCTTCTGTAAGCAGAACACCGGAGCCATCAAGCAGCAGGAGGGGGGTGGTCATTCCCCAGGAACTGTCTATGAGATCGTACCATAAATCTCCAGAAGCCCCCCCGCCTCCGCCGTTGCCGCCACCAGTATTATCATCCGTATCAGGTGAATCAGGTGAATCGTTATTATTGCTTCCCCATTCACCTTGTATTGGTACATCTTCTTCCCCTGCAGGAGGGTATACCCAATCCCCATCAGGAAGTTCTTTTTCTTCATCCGGTGTTTCCTTCGGCCGCTCATCTATGTAAAGATCTTCCTGCAGCATCACATACTCCCTTTTCTTGTCAGCGGACATTGCTTGGATACAAGCAGTATGGCAATATTGGTGATCCTCTGATGGATCACAAAACTTTTTTTGCCTTCTGCATCTTCCACTTCTTCAATATCGGCAATGGGCCAGGAGTCCGGTGCCGGATCTGTATAGATATAATCCGGATCCGTCCAGCGGCTTTCCCCGTTTCTTCCGTTGGGATCTGATTCGATTTTGCTCTGCACGCACAGCGTTCCCGCCTTTGGTTCGATGCCGCCTTTTGTCCCGGCTGTTATGATCGTACCGTTCCGGTTGATTTGCCCGCCTGATACAAAAAGTTTCCCCTCTTCTTCAAAAGATACTTTGAAGGCGGTTTCAATTTCATGTTGAATCCCGCCGCCATCCAGAAAAACAATCAAGCATTGTTCTCCTGTTTTTTCCGGCTGCACCATAAGGCGGCAGATTGTGGGAATTTCTGTGGATTGAAGACAACCTTCTTCCAGCGTTGCAAATGAATGAGATATATCAAGTACATTGACAAAAGCCGGTGTTATCCCGCGTAAAACGACCGTTTCCCCTGTTCCTTTGGTCATCAGATTACCTGTTATCCCCCACAGATCGGTCATTTCGGCATCCGGAGAAACTTTCCAGACAAGATCTTTAAGGAAATCCGTTATTCTTACTGCCGTATATTGCGGAATCTCTTTTTCCGGGGATATTCCTGTGATTGCCACATTGGAAAAAGGGAAGATATTGCCTTTTTTCGGGGTTATTGCCTGAAAAGCGTTCAGCATATCGCTGATGGCATTTTCCCGCCTTGCTGAATGGGTAACCGGATCGCCGGGAGTTACTTTTCTGTACATTATTCCTCCTTATATTCCCAGAGCGTTCAAATCCGCTGTTTTGTAAACATTTGCCACATATACCCCCATGATCCTGATTGCCGGGGGCATATCTTTTTTGCTTTCAGCATATTCACTTTTGACGATGTCCCAAACATACTGCCAGCCGGTTTTATCTATACGGATCTCCCTGTTATTGCTGTCTTTTCCGATGAGTACATTTTTTTCATTGAAAGCGATCCCGAAATTATAGGTTACATTGAAAACTGTCTTTTTGGAATTGATACCGGAAAAAGAGCATCCGAGGAAAAGAACTTCTCCGGCTTCATACCCTTTCCATGAAGAAGAATTGACTTTCCCGAAAAGTTTTGCAACTTTCTTTTCCCATGCTACGGTAAGATCTTTATATTTCATGGCAACAGTAAAACTTTTCCTGATTGTGGAGGTGGAAACTTCCACACCGGCAATATCGCTTTGATCCCCACTTTTCCCGTTCCAGCCTATGGAAAGTCCGGCATCCGGAGCGTTGCTGCCGTAAGAGGTCTGGGAATAAGCCCTTTTCATGGTAACAGAACTGCTGGAAAGATCAAAAGAAATTTCATCTTCATCCTCATCCTCTTCTTTTTCTGTTCCATTTCTCACATAAGAGACCCGGAAATACAGGGCAGTACCTTCATGTTTATCCAGTTCCACTATATCCCGTGTGCAATTCCGGAATATTTCCGGAGCCGTATTCAGGACAAGATCTCTTGCTTCAAACTCATCATCCACGCCGATAACAAGATAAACAAGATCAATATTTTCCGGATCTGTCTTTCCGGAGATATTCAGATCCGTATGTACTCTTTCGCATATAGCCATAAAAAAACCTCCTGTAAG
>JAFVRL010000013.1 GCA_017504325.1 Lentisphaeria bacterium
CTTACTTTGCTTCTGCTTGGCAGGACTGTTGCAAGAGTATGTTATCTTTTCCGGTGCAGAAGTTGAGAGAAAAAGAAGCACAAGAAGGAGGTTTCGTTTTATGATCATAAGGAAGATCGCTTATCCCAGAGCCGCCCTTATCGGTAATCCTTCCGACGGCTATCACGGCAAGACCATTGCTTTTGTGTTCCGGAATTTTCATGCGGAGATCATGCTTTATGAAACACCGGAACTTGTTCTTGTACCCACGATGCGGGATAATACAGTCTTTTCCGGGTTGAAGGATCTGGCGGATGATGTGAAGCAATACGGATATTACGGCGGGATCCGTCTTATGAAAGCTGCTGTAAAAAAGTTCTACGACTATTGCTGTCAGAATCATATCGGGCTTGCTGAAAAAAATTTCACCATGCGGTATATGAGCGACATCCCCAACCGTCTGGGACTTGCCGGATCTTCCGCCCTGATCACTGCGGCGATGCGGGCGATGTTTGCTTTTTACGGACTTTCCATAACTCCCGCCCATCTTGCATCCCTTGTTCTTGCCGCTGAACGGGAGGAACTGGACATTCCGGCGGGATTGCAGGACAGGGTCGCCCAGGCGTATAATGTGCCGGTCTTTATGGATTTCAACAGGGAGTTTATGGAGATAAACGGGGTTGGCAAGTATGAAAGATTTGACTTGCCGGATGATTTGAATTTGTTTATTGCCTACCGTACAGACCTTGCAGAGGGTTCGGAAGTGCTGCACAGCCGGTTGCGGGAAGATTACAATGCCGGTAAAAAAGAGGTGCTTGATGCCATGAAGGAATGGGCATTTCTTACAGAGGAAATGCGTGATGCTGTGGGGAAGGGCGACAGAGAAAAAGTTGCCTCCCTTATCAACCGGAATTTTGATTTGCGTTGTGAAGTATGTGCTTCTTCCGTAAGTGAAAAGAACCGGCGTATGGTTCTTCTTGCCCGTTCTGTCGGAGCCTCCGCCAAACTTACCGGTTCCGGGGGCGCGATCATCGGCAGTTATAAAGATGAGGCGATGTATGAAAGACTCTGCCGTGTTCTTAAAGAAAACAGTATCGAGACATTGAAGCCTCTTATTGTCCGCAGCGGAGGGGAAGAGTGATGAAAAGGAGTATTCCCCTGCGTACGGCGGTTATCCCTGCTGCCGGATTCGGAACAAGATTTCTGCCTGCATCAAAGGCTGTACCCAAAGAGATGATCCCTCTTGTGGATAAACCTGTGATCCAGTATGTGGTGGAGGAGGCAGTGGCGGCGGGATTGACCCGGATCGCCATTATTGTAAGCGAAGGAAAAGAGGCTGTTGCCGCACATTTTCAAAGTTTTCCCGCTATGGAGGACCGTTTGGAAAAAACAGGAAAAAAGGAGCTGCTTTCGGAAATACGCTCTCTTTCCTCCATACCTGATATTACATTTATTCCCCAGAAAGAGTTGAAAGGTTTGGGGGATGCGGTGCTGCAGGCAAAAGATTTTGTTAATGGAGAACCTTTTGCGGTGCTGCTGGGAGATACAGTTTTGCGGGCAGAAGGAAGGAAAAGTGTGACAGGACAATTGAAAGAGGTCTATGAAAAGACTTTGTCCAGTGTGGTGGCTTCGGAACATGTCCCCCGGGAGAGGATCAGTAAATACGGGATCATTGAAAGCAGAAAAGCAGATGGTTTTTCCGGAAAGGTGGAGGAGGTGCTTTCTCTTGTGGAAAAACCTTCTCCGGAGGATGCACCGGGAGATCTTGCCATTGCTTCCCGGTATCTTTTTACGCCGGGGATTTTTGAAGAATTGGAAAATACTCCTCCGGGAAAAGGCGGGGAGATCCAGCTTACGGATGCGATGAAAAGTCTTCTCAAAAAGGAGAGGATGTTTACAAGGATCATTGATGGAAAACGATATGATCTGGGCAGTAAGATCGGATTTTTGAAAAGTACCGTGGAATTTGCTCTTGCCCGGGATGAGTTCCGGGAAGAGATGTTATGCTTTTTGCGGGAAAAACTTGCGGATTATGAAATGGATCCGGATAAACAATAAACAACACAGGTGCGATATGACAAATATGCTTAAAATACTGATCGTTCTGACGATATGGATGAATTTTGTGTTTCCGTTTTTTTTTGCGGACGGGACTTTACGGTGGGGAAAAAGGAACGGGTGTCCCGTATCCTGCTGTTGTGGAGGCGTGGCAGAAAGGCATCCTTTCTGCTGATGCCGTGAAAGTACCGGAATTGCCTTCTGTATTGCCGGAAGCAACTTTGGAAAAATATTCTGCCCTTTATTCCGCATTGAAAGACCCTTCCTTACGCAGTAATCTGGCTTTTGAATTACGGAAAAGTCACAGCACGGCAACATTCCGTAAGGCGGCAGAGCTGTTGGAAAAGGAAAAAGATCCTTTCTGCAAGAGTGCTTTATTGTCCACTCTTCAGATCCTGGCGGAAAAAGGGTATGGCGACCGGGATTTTGCGGAAAAAAGTCTGGAATATTTGAGCCTTTACAACACGGAAAGCAAAAAATCTGCTGTAAAATTATATTTACAGCTTTCTTCTTCCCCTGCGCTGGAAAAGGTATTGGAGAAACTTGACGGGAAAGGTGAAGAGTATCTTTTACAGCAGTTTTTTCCCGTAATCATGCGTTTGCACAATACTGTCTCCGGAAAAACGGTGGAAAAATGGCAGAAGAAAAGTGATCCGGCGGGGAAAGGGATCGGGATGGCACTTGCCCTGTTGCGCAGTGAGGAGAATAAAGGGATTGCACCGGAACTTTTGAAGGCTGCCCTTCCGGGAAATCCTTATTTGGTACGGTATTATCTTGCAAGAGCGGCGGCATATAAGAAAGGGTTGGACAAAAGATTTTATGAAAATCTTTTCGGAGATGGAGATGC
>JAFVRL010000168.1 GCA_017504325.1 Lentisphaeria bacterium
ATCGGCGGCGGCTGTCATGCTCTTGACCTTCTCCGTTTCCTTGCAGGCGATCCCACGGAAGTCACCTGCTATATGAATCAGAAGTTCCTGCCCGACTGGTCCAAACCTGATACGGGGGTAGCCATTGCAAAATTCCCCAATAATGTGATCGGAAGAATTTTTGTTTCCATCGGCATCAAAGCCCCCTACACCATGGGTACCATCGTTTACGGTACAAAAGGCACTTTGCGTTACCGGGATGAAAAATGTGTGGAAATTGCAGAAGAAAGCGTTTACTCCACTACAAAAGAATTGCAGTATGTGAAGATCCCCGCATTGGGAGCAGGTCACCACATCAAAGCGGAACTTGCCGCATTCCTGGATCATCTGGAAAACGGTACCGACTTCCCCAGCGATGTTTACCAGGGTACCAAAACGGTCGCCTTTGCGGAAGCCGCCATCAAGTCTTCCGTCACAGGTATGCCTGAAAAAGTAGATTACAATTTCTGATAAAGGAGTAGAAAATGAAAGCAGGATTTTGCACAACAGATATTTCTCTTCCCGTCGGTTACAATATTTCCGGCGGTTATGTCCGCAACCTCTCCACAAGGGCATTCGATCCCCTGAAGATCCGTGCCGCTGTTTTCTCTGACGGCAAACTTACAACAGCCATTGCCGCAGTAGATTCCTGCGGGATCGAAAAACAGTTGATCGATGAAGCACTTGAAGAAGTGAAAAAATGTACCGGGATCACCTTTGATTCCTACATCATTTCCGCCACCCATGTGCATACAGGAGGTCACCTCCGCCACGGTCAGGAAGAACAGATCAACGCCTGTAAAGAGTATCTCTCTGATGATATTTATGCTCTTATGGACCCCGAATCCCTGCCCGTCCCGGATTCCCCCTATTATGATTACAGCAGAAGTCAGCTTGCCACAGCTCTTATTGAAGCATATATGAGAATGGAAGAAGCGGATATAAGTACCGGCAAAGGGGAAGATGCTGCAAGAGTATTCAACCGCCGTATCAAAATGAAAAACGGCAGAACCTATACCCACGGCGGCAAAGGCAATCCGGATAAAGTGGATTATGCCGGTCCCATCGACCCGGAAGTCAATGTTCTGGGGGCATGGAGAAAAGACGGCTCCCTTATCGGCTGTATCATCAATTATGCCTGTCACGGTACCTGTATGTGCGGTACTCCCGGCTCCCACGGGGACTGGTTCCAGTATGCGGATGATGTCATCAAAAAACTTATGGGAGAGAAAGTTGGCGTTGTCATTATGAACGGAGCCTGCGGTGACCTTACCCAGGTGGACAACTTCTCCCCCAGACACGATTTCGGCGAAAGAGTGGCAAAGGAACTGGGCGGAAGGATCGGGGCGGAAGCCTACAAAGTTCTGCTGGGAGCCTACCCCCGTCCGGATATGACCATGGAAGCGGCATCTGCCGATGTCCCCATTGAAAAGCGTCATCCCTCACCGGCACACTTTGAAGAAGCTGTGGAAAAATTGAGAAAGGGCGATCCCAAAGTGGATGAAGATGCCATGTTTGCCAGAACCACCATCATGGCGGAAGTCATGTATAAAAAAGAACCCGTTTCCATGCAGAATGTGACTGCCATCCGCATCGGGGAAGCTGTCTTCGTTTCCAATCAGAACGAGATCTTTACGGAAATCGGTTTAAAGATGAAAAAGGAAAGTCCTTTCCTTTATAACTTTGTCTGCTCCCTTGCCAACGGTCATTGCGTCTATGTCCCCACATTAAGTGCCTTTGATATGGAAACAGGCGGCGGCTATGAAACAAGGATCAATCCCGGCAGACTGGATATCCATGCCGGAGATATTCTTGCGGATAAAGGTATTGAATTGATGAGATCCTTTACTCCCGTTGAACCGGAAAAGGTGGATTGCCCGCCACGGAAACCCTGGAGTTACGGCACAAATCCCCCTCAGATCGACTGATTATTAAACCAGGAAAGAAAGGATTTCCTTTCTTTCCTTTTTTATCGTCCAAAGACAAAAAGGAGATTTTACATGAAAAAACTTTTTTCCATCCCCCTTTTATCCTTTGCTTTTCTTCTGATTTTCCCCCTTGCACTTTCCGGAAAAGATGTTTTTCTTATGAAGAACGGTAAAGCCGTTTCTGCTGTTATAGTAAACACAAATGCTGTTGAAGCGGAAAAACACGCTGCAAAAGAACTTTCTTATTTTCTCGGTAAAATTGCCGGAGGAAAAGGTCCGGAAATCGTAAGAAGCAAAAACACATCCCTTTATCCCATTTCTTTTGTCATCAATAAAAATGATAAAGAAATCAAAGATGACGGTTTCCGGCTTTCCATTACGGAAAAAGGTACGGTCATTTCTGCAAAACATGAAAGAGGACTCATCTACGGAGCATACGAGATCGTCAAACGGTACGGCGGGATCAAATTCCTTGTCCCCGGTGAAGACGGCACATATTTTACAGTAAAGAAGAATATTTCTCTTCCCGTTTCCAATACGGTTTACAATCCCTCCTCCTGTTTCCGTACATTCTTTTTTGAATCCTGCAATACCGATTCTCTGCTGAAAGATACCTGGGACTGGATGCTCCGGAACAATATGTATCCGGAACTTACCCCGGGACAGTTGAGAAGTACCCGTATTGCCGCATTTCTGAAAGGCAGAACCCCTTCTGTACGGGGAACGATCCACGCTTTTTCCGGACTTCTGGGAATGGAAAACGGTTTTTCCAACAAGAAAAAGATGAAAGAAATTGCAACAAAATATCCGGATGCCTTCCCCCTTGTAAACGGCAAACGCAGACCGGATATGCTTGCCAATGCCTCCGGCGGCGACCGTGCCCAACCCTGTACCTCCAATGCCGATACCATCCGCATCATGGGCGACAACCTTGCCGGACTTTACACGCGTTACGGTCTCAAAGATTTCACCTGTACTCTGGGCAATAATGACGGCACGATCTGGTGCGAATGTGCCTCCTGCGTCGCCCTTGACGGAAAAGGAAGTTCTTACAGTTATCCGGAAAACCGTTACTGGACATTTGTCAATACTCTTGCAGCAAAAGTATATAAACAATTCCCCGATGCGGATGTGAGAGGGTGGGCTTATCAGAATTTCCATAATCCCCCCACAACTGTAAAACCGGATAAACGACTTACCGTTCAGCTGGTCTTCAACCGACGCTGTCAGAGACACACTCTCACAGATAAAAACTGCCCCATCAATAAAGTCTTTCTGAAAAACTTTACCGACTGGAGCAAGTTCCCCAATAAAAAATTCACCTGGGAACAGTTCAACTATTCCGGGGCAAATTATATGCCCATGGAACATACTTTTGTGGAAGACCTTTATACCTATTACAAACTTGGTGTAAACGG
>JAFVRL010000169.1 GCA_017504325.1 Lentisphaeria bacterium
AAGTGGAAATCGAATTTGAAAAAGGACAACATCCCATACAGGGATGTTGTTTTTTCTTTTTGTGAAACCAGAGAACATATGGTAAAATCAGTCTATCAATTATTTGTTTGTTGGAGGATGCTACATGAAACGCAGTGCTAAAGGTAACATACTATTATTTATGGCGGCAATAATTTGGGGCTGTGCTTTAGTTGCCCAAAAGGCAGGAATGTCACACCTGGGACCTTTTGGATTTACTGCCATAAGATGTACTCTCGGCGGACTCGTGCTTCTGCCGCTGATATGGCATCTCGATAAGAAAAAGACAGTTGAAGAGAAAAAGTGCAAGAAAAAATTGAACAAGATTATCCATTTAATCCAAACCTCCCTGAAGAAAACATTGAAGGATGATGGCAAGTGCGGCAAGAACAGTTGCTCCGGCAAGAAGCTGGGGCAATTTGAGAAATCTGCTCCGTGCCATGCAGGATTCCACGATCCCGGTGATAACGGCAATGACAAATACCCCGGCAACAGCAAGAACTGCTCCTGTAATGGTTCTGTAACAATCCTCCGGCAGAAGAAGCATTACAAGGAACGAGGCAAAAAGATAGAATTTCAGTGCAGCAGCGTAAAAAACAGCAGCAAGATCCGCTCCGCCGTAATCCAGTACCATCGCTTCATGGATCATGGTAAGTTCCAGATGGGTTTCCGGATCGTCAAAGGGAAGACGGCTGTTTTCACAGAGCAGAATAATGTAAAACGCTCCGGCAACAAGAACAAGAGGGGCGAGCGTTGCCAGAGAGGAAAGTTGAAGACTGTTCTTCTGGAGGATACCGGACAGACCCGGATCTCCGCAACGGAGGGCAAGACAGCCCAGTACCGCAAAGAGTGTTCCCTCCGCCAATGCGGAAAACTGTACTTCCCTGCTTGCTCCCATTCCCTCAAAACTTGAACCGGTTTCCAATGCCGCAAGCACGGTGAGAAAACGGGCTGTTCCGAGAAAATAGAAGAAAAGGATCACATCTCCGGTGAAGGAGAGCGGGGAGCGGAATGTCCCCAGAGGCAGAAAAAGAAGTGCCAGAATGGTCAGTCCCATTGTGCTTGCCGGGGCGATCCGCAGGATCCAATTGGAAGAGGTGGAATAGACGCGCTCTTTTTTCATCAGTTTGAAAATGTCAAAATAGAGCTGGAAGATACTTACCCCTTTTCTTCCTGCAAAAAATGCTTTTGTTTTATTGATGACTCCCATCATCAGCGGTGCAAGAAGGAAACTTACAGCCGCATTGAGGATGAAATAACCGATTTCCGTATTTTTCATTTCTCTGTACTCCTTTTCTTATTTTTTAAGCATGGCATAAACAAGCATCCCGCCCAGGACAAGGAGGACCATGAAAATATATCCGTGAAGATTTCCGGATTGCAAAAAGTGGATCTTTCCTGCAAGGAAACTGCCGACTTGCGCGAGTTTTTTCCAGATATATTCCAAACCCGCATCATCATTTTTTTCTTCGTAGGAAGCCTCTTCCGCAAAGATTTTTTCCGGCTTCCTGATTTTTTTTGCTCTTTTCAGGACAGGGGCAAAAAAGTCAGCAAGCGGCTGTGTGAAGGCGGTTGCAGTATATTCCATTCTTGCATCCGGTCTGGCATAACCGCAGTCCCAGGTGGGGGAGACCCGTTTGCCGCCCTTGCAAAAGAGATTCTGCAAAAGAAGCATGACAAAAAGGAAAACCGTACAGATCACAGAGAAAACGGAAAGTTTTGCTGTCAGTTTTGCCAGTCCGGCAGCGGTCTCTCCGCCGGTAAAACGGACGATACAGGGGGCAAGTATGACCATGACAAGTGAGAGGACAAAGAGGAAATACATACTGACTCTCATTGATTTTGTCACTTCTCTTGCCTCTGCACTTTCTTTTGTCCGGGGTTCTCCCAGAAATACTCCGCCTGCAGCTTTTACCATTACTGCTGCTGCAATACCGCCTGTAAGGGCAAGTGCCACAAGGGCAAGACCGGAGAGTACCTCAGGAAACCTGCTCCATATATAAGCCCCTGAAACGCCGCAAAATAAATGAGAAATTCACCGATGAATCCATTAAAAGGCGGCAGTCCGCAAAGGCCGGCGGCGTTGAGGGTGAAAAGTGTTCCCGTATGGGGAGCGCGTTTCAGCAGACCGCCCATTTTATCCATATCCAGAGTGCCGCAGCTTTTCAGGACCGCTCCGGCTCCCAGAAAGAGTCCTCCTTTGAGGAATGCGTGATTGAGGATATGGAGAGTTCCGCCGGCAAGTGCGGCATATTCCATACTCTGCAAATTGTAGTGTCTTCCCAGATACCCCAGTGCAAATGCAAGAGAACATATCCCCATATTTTCCATGCTGGAATAAGCGAGAAGGCGTTTGAGATTATTCTGGGCAAGTGCCGCAATGATCCCCCATACCGCTCCGGTGATCCCCAGAAAGAAAACCGTGAGAAGAATATACATGGGAAGCTGTTTGGGAAGGAAAAAGAACAAGCCCAGAAAACCCAGTTCGATCATTGCTCCGGACATGATGGCGGAGACGGGAGCCGGTGCAGCGGGATGTGCTTCCGGCAGCCATACATGAAGAAGGGGGAACCCGATCTTCAGACCGAAGCCGATAATGGCAAGGATGGGAAGGTGGAAACTGTAAAGGGGGAAGAGAAAAACAGGGATCAGCAAAGCTGCTCCCGCATGGCAGGCGACGAAATAGAGATACGCCGCTTTTTTTGATTTTTCCGAATGATAGTCGAACATCACAAGTGCTGCACTTGCCAGTCCCATGATCTCCCATGCAAGAAGAAAGAGAAAGGGCGTTTCCAAAAGTGTAACGCAATACATGGAACAGATCGTCAGATTGAGAAAGAAGAAATAATAACTGCTTCTTTTTTCTTCATGTCCCGCCAGATAACCCGGTGAGAAGATTGCTGCGGCAATACCCAGAACAGCAATGGGGATCTGGAAGAACTGTTTTACGGCAAGTTCCCTGAACAGGAAAACATCCAGTACGAGTGCAGTGAAGATCACTGCCGAAGTGACGGCAAGGGAGACAACTCCGGAAAACATTGCCGCTTTGCTTTTTTTACCGCAAAGCAGGGCAAGGATTCCTCCTCCCAGCATCACGGCAAGCGCTGTGACATAAATGAACACTTTATTCCCTCCTGAATTATTGAAATAAAAGGTGCATTAATATAGCACAATAAAAATTTTTTTCAATCTGCATATTGCGGGGAAGGGGAGAGAATATTTTTCCCGCTGTTTATTCTGTATTAGTCCTTTCTCTATCTGCCGGAAGGTGTCTGTCATATTTCCCTTTTACACATGTTTTAAATCGGCAAGAATGGTAAGGATCTGGGGCAGAAGCTGTTTTTTCCGGCTCAAAATACCCGGAAGGGCAAAGATCCCGTCTGCAAGAGCGTGCCAGGGGAGACTGCTGATAACTGCTTCATTACCCAGAATGAGAAGTTCAGAATTTTCCCGGACGGCATCAGTGACAAGCAGTGCGATAAAGTGCAGCTGTTCTTTTTCCATGATCTCCCGCATGGCGGAGGCAAGTTCCTCTTTCCGGGAGTGGAGGAGTTCAAATTTTGTTTCCTCCACCTGGGAAAGGG
>JAFVRL010000170.1 GCA_017504325.1 Lentisphaeria bacterium
AATTATCAAGAGTTTGCATACCTGCTCCCAAAATCGAATAAGATGCCTACGACTGGTGGAAACGCCACGAAAGCAAAAAAGAGTGGAGCAGAAATAACAAGGCGAAAGTCATCTTTTTCGGTGACTCCAATACTCATTACTGGTCAAAGGAGGATGGGATCAATTACGGGGAAGACTCCTGGGATGAACTTTTTGCCGGAAAAGATGTGTTGAATATGGGGTACGGTTTCGACCGTATCCAGAATACATTATGGCACATTGAAAATGGGGAAGTGGATAATCAGGAACCCGGTCTTGTTGTTCTGCTTATAGGGTCGAATCATTTTACGGTGACAAAGAATTATTCCGGGGATACGCCGGAAGAAACAGCACACGGGATAAAGTTTCTTGCGGAGAAGATCCATGAGAAATTTCCTTCCGCCCACCTTGTTGTTATGGAACTCCTCCCCAGCGGACACCGTTATGATAAAAAAATGGCAGTCAACCGCATTTTACGGGAGATCATTCCGGGGATGCCGGACACGGAACTAAAGGATATTTCCCCGGCATTTAAGGATGCTGACGGCAATATAGATCCACAGTATTTCAAAAAGGATATGTGTCATCTTTGCAGAAAAGGTTTCATGTTGTGGTACAATGCCATAAAAGACATTCTTGAAAAGTATATTTAAAATCAACAGACAAAAGGAGTAAAAAATGGGAATGATAAGAACATGTATTCCTTCCGCAAAACTGGAAAATGATGCCTACGACTGGTGGAAACGCCATGAAAGCAAAAAAGAGTGGAGCAAAACAAACAAAGCAAAGGCAATCTTTTTCGGCGACTCCATCACTCATTTCTGGTCAAAGGAAGATAATATCAACTATGGGGAAGATTCCTGGGATGAATTTTTTGCCGGAAAAGATGTATTGAATATGGGGTATGGCTTTGACCGTATTCAGAATGTCTTGTGGCATATTGAAGCTGGGGAGGTGGATCATCAGGAGCCTGCTGTTATTGTGGTGAATATCGGCACAAATAATCTTACATCCTCCGGTAATTATCCCGGTGACAATGTGGAAGATACGGCTGAAGGGATCCGTTTCCTTACTGAAAAACTTCATGAGAAATTCCCCTCTGCCCATATTGTCGTAATGGAAATTTTACCCAGAGGCGGCAATGTATTTGAAAAAGTCAAAAGCACCAATGCCATATTGAAAAAGACGATCCCTCTTCTTCCTTATGCCCAACTTATTGACGCTTCTGCCGCTTTTCTTGATGCCGACGGCAATCCCGATCCCCAATTTTTCAAAAAGGATATGTGTCATCTCTGCCGGAAAGGGTATATGGTGTGGTATGGGGCAATAAAGGATATTCTTGCAAAATATCTCTGAAGTGATTTTTTATTGCAGATCTTTTCATAAAAGTTCTTCCATTTTACAATATGGAGGAACTTTTTTTTATGATAAAATGTCTATTCCGCCAACAAAAGAAAGTGAGGTGGATATGAAGAAAAAAAGATTTTTACAGCAGATTTTCAATGCACTGACGGCTGCAGGATGTACTTTACTGTTTTCTTCCTGTATGGGAGAGAAAAGCACTTTGGAACCTGTAAGCAATTTTAATTTGGAAAAGTATATGGGTTCCTGGTATGAGATCGCCAGAACACCCAATCCTTTTGAAAAAAATCTTATCGCTGTAAAAGCAACATATACCCTTGAAAAAAACGGTTCTGTAAAGGTGGTCAACAGCGGGCTGCTGCCTGACGGAAAACGGAAATATATAACAGGAAAAGCCTTTGCCGACGGAAAAGAGGGTGAGGGATTATTGAAGGTATCTTTCTTCCGGCCTTTCTACGGGGAATATAAAATCGTGAAATTATCGCCCCGGTACAAGTACAGTATCGTGGTTTCCGGGAAGAAATATTTATGGGTTCTGGCAAGATCCTCCACTCTGACGCCCGCTGAAAAAGAGGAGATACTGGAGTTCCTGGAAAAGAATTCTCTGGAAACGGAGAAACTGATCTGGAGTCATGTATGATAAACTGTCAGGAAAAGAGTTCCAGTTCTTCTTTTGTAAGTTCTCTGCATTGACCCGGGGAAAGTGTATTATCCAGAAGGAGTTTCCCTATGGCGACCCTTTTGAGGAAAAGAACATTTTTCCCCACTTTTTCGCACATTCTTTTCACCTGATGGAATTTGCCTTCCGAGATCTCTATAAAGACTTTCCGGGGATCTTCCGTTATTTCGAGAACGGCACTTTTTGCGGTAAAATCCCCCAAATCCATTCCGGAGGCAAATTTTTCCACATCCTCTTTTTCCGCTGGGGCATCCAGTATTGCAAAATAGCGTTTTTTCACCTCTTTCCGGGGGGACATAAGGGCGTGATCGAATTGTCCATCATTGGTGAGAAGGAGCAGTCCTTCCGTATCTTTATCCAGTCTTCCCACAGGGAAGACTTTGTAGTGCTGTAATTCCTCCGGGACAAGTTCTGTGACTACCGGATCGTGATCATCTTCTGTGGCACTTAAATACCCTTGCGGTTTGTTCAGCATAAGATAAATATATTTCCGGTAGGGGATAAGGACTCCTTTTACAGTGATGACGGAATTTTCATCCACTTTTTCATCCGGACTTTTCACACATTTACCGTCAGCAATGATCCTGTTTGTTTTCACCAGCAATCTGATTTCCCTGCGGCTGTAGGAACTGGATTCGGAAAGAAATTTATCCAAACGCATTTTTGCCATATTCATCCTTTCTTTACCTCATTACAATACACTCTTTTTTCCATATTGCAAATCATCGTGCCGGAAATCTTTTTTGAATCACAGTTATCCCATAAAATCTGTTTTTTAAAATGAGAGAGAATAATTTTCTGTAAAATTATTCTTTGCAGTTCATCCTTCCGCTGGATGTGTAAGAGAGTTCAAACAGCCCCGGAGGGGCAAGAGGGGCTGAAAGCCCCGCAGGTACATAGCCCGGTGGTAAGTCCTCTGAAAGAGGATGCAGCCCCG
>JAFVRL010000171.1 GCA_017504325.1 Lentisphaeria bacterium
TCTGCCGGAATTCCGGGGTAAGGGGTATTCAAAAATCCTTCTGGAATTTTTATGCGGAAAGATCATAAAAAAATATGATCCCCTTTTCATCCCTCTTTATACGGATAAACCGCCTGTTTATACAAAAATGGGCTTTGAAGTATATTATTCCAATCAGGACAAAAAGACAACAGGAAAACAAATATTTGCGGATAAAGAAAAATTCCGTTTTTCTCCCTCTTCCCTTCCTATGGCAAAACTTGCAAAAAAATCTTTGGGAAAGTGTACGGAAGAGGAGTTGAAAAAGTTGAAGATCCGCTTCCTGTATGATAATGGCTCTTCTTTTCCGGGAAAATGTGTAAGAAGCAATGAAGTCTGGGATGAATTGTTCCGTGATCCGGATTCGGAATGGATCTTGAAAGAAGAGGAATATTTCTTTTTCCGGAAAGGGGAATTACTGGAAAATTATTCAGCTTCCGTAGTAACACCCCCTCCCCTTCACGGCGGACATGACGGGAATATGGTCATGTTGAAGATCTGCCGCAAAGCAAAAGAGAGACAGGAAAAACTTTTATTGGAAAAAATTGAGAAAGGGGAATTTATCTTCCCCCTTTCCGATGTATTTTAAGAAAACAGCAAATGCAGATTTACTGCAAGGAGGTTTTTATGGATTTAACAAAGATGAATGCAGCTCTTCAGGAACTGCGTTCAAAGTACGCCGTCGCCAATAATGGCGAGATCATTGCCGCCCCCTGCGGCGATATGGGTGCAGGAGCCATTCTCAAGTGCTGCTGCGGAAAAAGTATTCCTTTGCTCCCCTGGAGAAAAGAAAGAAGATTTTTTGAACTGAAAAATCTGGTGGATACCCATACTCTGGAAGATGTTTCCACGCTCCGTTTTGCCTGGATTGCTTCTGAAAAGACCCTTTCCCAGCTTCTTTACCGGGAACTGGATCTTTGTGAATATATCGGGGAATCCCCCATCGTATCCATTTTCGCCACACTCGGCGGAGATAAGACAGCCAACGCCATTGTGAAACTTGCCGATACAAAGAGCTGCAGCGTGGAATGTTCCGCCGGGCTTCCCAAAGGTGCGGAAGAAATCGACAAACATGAGATCATTGCCAGACGGGGCATCGGCTGCGACAGAGTCGTGGACAGTCAGATCCCCATGTCCTCCATCTATGAATTTACCCAGGAAGGGGAAAAACGCTTTACCGATGTGGATACAGAACTTTACGGTTTTTCCACAGAAGAGATCTGGCTCATCCGTGCGGCTTTTGAAGTTCTTTCCAAACCGGAACTTGCGGATATCTGGATCAAAGCGGATGCATCCATCCGTAAGAAAGTTGCCGCAGCATTGGAAACAGAAAAGAAGGGGGCTGTTGCCCTTTTCGGTAAGGAGGATTGAAAGATGAAACCTGTAAAGATCGCTATGATGTCCCTTACCCACGGACATACCCGTAAATATTATCAGACATTGCGTGAAAACTCCAAACTTGACTGGGTCGCCTCCTGTGCGGAAGATCAGAGAGCCAAAGAGGTTTATGAACTTTATAAAAATGGAGTTCCCTGCTATCTTTCTGTGGATGAGATGTTTGAAAAACATCCTGACATCGAAGCCGTCGTCCTTGCCTCTGCCAATGATAAACATCTGGAACAGGTGAAAGACTGTGCCAGACGGGGTGTCCATGTGCTTTCCATGAAGATCCCCACCTTTGATCCCAAGGAATATGATGAAATGGTGGAAGCGGTGGAAAAAGCCGGGATCGTCTGTCAGGTGGAACTGGAAATGCACTATAATCCTGTGGTAAAAAGATTGCAGGAGATCATTGAAAGCGGTAAACTGGGCAAGATCCTTTCTGTTCAGGCTACCAATATCACCCTTTCCCCTGTATGGGCATTCCCCTGGCAGGGAAGTCCGGAGGCAAGTTATGGTAAACGCGTCCCCCTGCGTGACGGAGATAACCGTTTCCGCGGCGGTGCATTGTGTGACCATCCCCATATCTTTGATCTCATCCGCTGGCTGACCAAAAGCGAATTTGATTTCGTATATTCGGAAGTAGCTCCCAACATCCGTCCGGATCTGGAAGTGGAGGATATGATTTTAGCCAACGGCAAAATGAAAAACGGTACAGCGTTCCTCTTTGACCCCTCCTGGTCCAGAATGGAAGAAAGACTACCTGTTCCGGGGCCCGGCTGGGAAGTATTCCCCAAACGCATGGAAGTAAATGTGACCATTACCGGGGAAAAAGGTGTTGTTGCCTGCGATTGCTTCGGTCCCAATGTGTATCACAACGGCGCACCCAATGACCGTTTCACCGTCCAGTACACCTATTTTGATGAGTGGATCGGACTTATTGACGAGTTCGTTGCCTGTATCCGGGAACACAAAGAACCCAAGATCAACTTGAGATGGCACCGCGGCACCATTGATGCCATGAATGCCTGTTATACAAGTGTTCAGACCAAAGCTCCTGCCAAAGTCTGATAAACTTTTTCCGGGGGGATAAAACTTATCCCCCTGATTTTTTATTGAGGAGAATACATTATGGATGAAAAAGAGCGTATTACCATATTGAAAAACCTTATTCCCGTTCCCCGGGAAATTTCTTTTGATGATAAGGAAGATTATATCCTTGAAGAAAATTCTCCGGTTCTTCTTACCTATGGCGGAAAAAAGGAAGAAGTGAAAATTGCAGAACAGATGATTTTTGACGCCTTTGATGCTTTCTGGAAAAGAACGCCGGATCTTACAGGCAA
>JAFVRL010000172.1 GCA_017504325.1 Lentisphaeria bacterium
CAGTGCGGGGGAACCCCCATTGCCGCTGTGGTGGATCAGGGGGATAAACTTATGAACGGTATCGGGAAAACAGAAAAAGTCCTTCTGTTCTGTGCAGATGCCATGGGGGAACATCAGAGAAAAAATTTCCCCGGTATTTTTGAGCGTATCGAAAAAGTCTCCTCCTTCCGTTTTCTTTCCACCTCTGTCATGCCCAGCGTGACCCCGGTCTGTTACGGGACGATCTTTTCCGGCGCCGCCCCCTGTGTTCACGGTATCGAAAAGTATGAAAAAGTGGTTCTGAAAGTGGATACCCTTTTCGATGCTTTCGCCAGAGCCGGGAAAAATGTTGCCATCTGTGCCTACAATAATTGCAGTATTGATGTCATCTTCCGGCAGCGGAATGTGGATTACTACTCCTTCCGGACAGATGAAGGATCTTTCCGGTGCGCCATGGATCTTATGGAACGCTCCGACTATGATCTCATCGTCTGCTATATGAACGATTATGACCATACTATGCATGCTACCGGGCCTTTCTCCAAAGAAGCGGAGGAAGAAGCCAACAGAGCCGCCGACCGTTATACAGCATTTGCTCAGCAGGCGGATAAATGCTGGGAGAAATATAACCGCGCCGTGGTCTTCGTTCCCGATCACGGGGGACACCTTGTCAATGAAAGCAACGGTGCCCACGGTACAGATACTCCGGAAGATATGCTGGTCAATCATTTTTACAGGATCAAACCGGGCAAATAACAAAGGCATGAAAAGAAAATGGATCAGGAAGAAAAGAAATATTATGCGGTTATCGGTTATCCGGTGGGACACTCCCTTTCCCCCGCCATGCAGAACGCTGCCTTTGAAGAATGCGGATTGAACGGGGAATATACAGCCATTGAGGTGGCACCGGAAAATGTGGGGGCATTTGCCGCAAAAGCCAGAACATCTCTTGCCGGTTTCAATATCACTGTTCCCCATAAAAATGCCATCATACCCTTTCTGGATGAGGTGGAATTTCTTGCTTCATTACAGGGAAGTGTCAATACGGTCATCAACCGCAACGGGTCTTTGTACGGAACAAGTACAGACGGGTACGGACTGGAAGCAGCGTTAAAGGAATCCTTTTCCTTTGAGATAAAAAATAATTCTGTAACCTTTATCGGCTGTGGCGGCGTGGTCAAAGCCCTTGCCTTTCATTTTGCCTCCTGCGGGGTGAAAAGGATCTTCCTTCTGAACCGGACTTTAAGTACCGCCCAAACTTTGTGCGATGCTCTGCGTAAAGAATTTCCTGCTGTGGAATGTGCCTGCGCTCCCCTTGCCGATGAAGAGACTGCAGAAGATTTTTTTCAGGAATCCTCTCTTGCCGTACAATGTACCAGTCTGGGGCTGAAAAAAGATGATCCCCCGCCTGTGATGCCGGAACTTCTGCCCAAAGATATTCTTTTCTTTGATACCATCTATAAAAAGACACCCCTCCTGCAATATGCGGAAGCCAATCACATCCAAAGTGCCAACGGTCTTGGTATGCTTTTGCATCAGGGGGCAAAATCTTTTTCATTGTGGACCGGGAAAGAGGCTCCCGTGGAAGCGATGCGGAAAGCACTGTATGAAGCGTTTTACAAAGCAAATCAATAAAAAAGAGAAATTTTTTCTGTTCAAAAATCTGTCAGGAAAAGAAATTTCTTTTTTCGTGATTTGAAAAATAGCGGAAGTATGCTATATTATTTATTCACAAATGCGAAATACGACAAAATAACATATCAACAAAGAGGTTTTGAAAATGAAAAAAGACATCCATCCTTCTTACGGTCCCGCTACAGTGACCTGTGCCTGCGGCAAAGTCTGGGAGATCAAATCCACAAGAAAAGAATACAAAGTGGGTATCTGCGCAGAATGCCATCCTTTCTTCACCGGTAAACAGAAACTTGTTGACATCGCCGGCCGTGTTGAGAAATTCCGTCGCCGTTACGACAAAGCTGCTATCAAAAAGTAATCAGCAGTATTTCTCTTCTTAATGAAAGCCCGTGGGATGGAACGCAAACCATCTGTCACGGGCTTTTTCTTTTATCAACCCTGCATCCTGTTTAACGATGAGACCTGAAGACATTCAAATCCAGATCGAAAGCATGAAAGAACGTGCGTATGAGATCGAAAAACAACTGGAAGATCCTTCCTTGTATTCCTCTTTATCCCTGCAAAAAAATCTTTTCCGGGAACGGCAGAAACTTACGGAGATCTTCACACATTTTGACTCCTGGGTAAAAGCTCTCGGCGATGCCGCAGGAAACAGGGAACTTATCCAGACGGAACAGGATGAGGAATTTAAGATCCTTCTGGAAAGTGATCTTATGGAACTGGAAAAAAAGGCGGCGGAAGAGGAAAAGGCATTAAGTTTGCTTTTACTGCCTCCCGATCCCAACGACGGCAGAAGCTGTATCGTGGAAATGCGCCCTGCCGCAGGCGGGGATGAAGCCGCCCTCTTTACCGCCCAGATGTATCACCTCTATACAAAATTTGCAGAAAAACATTCCTGGAAGCAGGAGACTCTTTCTGTTTCAGAAACGGGACTTGGCGGAATAAAGGAGGTCATCTTTTCCCTGGACGGGGAAGATGTATTTTCCTATATGAAATTTGAGAGCGGTGTTCACAGAGTCCAGCGTGTCCCGGTAACGGAAACTTCCGGAAGGACACACACCTCCACCATTACCGTATCTGTTCTTCCCGAAGCGGAAGAAACTGATGATATTGAGATAAAGCAGGAAGACCTGGAAATCAGCACTTTCCGTTCCTCCGGCCCCGGAGGACAGAATGTAAACAGGACAGATTCCGCTGTAAGGATCGTACACAAACCCAGTGGGATCGTTGTGGCAAGTCAGCAGGAGCGTTCCCAGATCCGCAACAGGGAAATAGCCTTTCGTATCCTCAAATCCAAACTTCTGGAGATCGCCAGAAGGGAGGAAGCCGCCAGTCACGCCGCAAGCAAACGCTCCCAGATCGGTACCGGGGACAGAAGCGAAAGGATACGCACATACAATTTCCCCCAGAACCGGGTAACGGATCACCGTTATAATGTTTCCGCCTTTGATCTTCCCTCCATCATGGAGGGAAATCTGGAACTTGTGCTGGATCAGATCATGGAAGCGGAAAGTAAAAACGCATTGGAAAGTTTGTTGAACAAATAAAAATATTGAGAATCAGGAGGAGAAAGCATGAGACCATTTCATGATCTGGATGTGGAAAAGGATAAAAAACCTTTGACATGGGCTTATGTACGCAAAGTATTGGGCAGTTTCGTCCACTATTACACACCTCAGAGAATGTTGTTTTTCCTCTCTCTTTTCTGTTCCATTGCCGGAGCAGGTATGCAGATGCTTATTCCCCTTTGTGTCTATAAGGCATTTCAGGAAAACAACACCCTTTGCGTGATCCTGTTTCTCATTGCCGGGATCTTTATTCTCATGTGTCTTATTGCCGCCTGCAACTTCATCTGTACCAAATACGGTCACATCGTAGGCGTAAGGATGGAGGCAAATATGCGGGATGACCTTTTTGCCCATTTACAGAAACTTTCCTTCAACTATTTTGACAAGACCAAGACCGGGCATATCATGAGCCGCGTCACCAACGATCTTTCCATGATCGCGGAACTTGCCCATCATGGCCCGGAGGATATTCTTGCCGCCCTCATCATGTTCGTTATCGGGCTTATTGTCATGCTTTCCCTCAATCCCTTTCTTACTCTTGTGACCATTATTCCCATGCCTCTTATTTTCCTGTGGGCATCCCGTTTCCAGGGGAAAATGCGGAAAGGATTCCGGGAGAGCCGTAAAAAGATCGCAGATTTAAATAGTCAGGTGGAAAATTCCATCCAGGGGATAAGGGAGGTAAAATCCTTCACACAGGAAAAACAGGAGATCGGCAAATTCAAAAGTGTGAATGCCTCTTTCCGTATGATAAGAGAAACCCTTTTCGGAACGATGGCATCCTTCCATTCCGGTATGCGTTTTTTTATGGACGGGTATTCTCTTCTGTTTGTGGTCGTGGGAGTGGTATTGAGCCACTACGGGAAAGCAACGTTGCTGGAGATCATGACCTTTTTCATGTACTCCAAATATATCACTATGCCCATATTCCGGCTGCTGGATTTTTCCGAACAGTTCCATCAGGGGTTGACTGCATACGAAAGATTCTATGAGGTATTGCAGGAAGATTCCTCCGTTCCGGATAAAAAAGACGGGATCAATTCCCCGCTGCCGGTAAAAGGGGATATCGAATTCAGAAATGTATCTTTTCATTATAATGAAAATGAAGAGGTGCTGAAAAATATTTCTTTACATATCCCTGCCGGGAAAGTCGCCGCCCTTGTCGGTGAATCCGGAGCGGGAAAGACCACCATAGCCGCTCTCATCCCCCGTTTCTATGATGTATGCAAAGGGGAGATCCTCCTGGACGGAATCAATATCAAAGAATACTCTCTGGAATATTTAAGAAGAAATATCGGTATCGTACGGCAGTCGCCCTTCCTCTTTGATACCACCATACGGGAAAACATCCTTTTCGGAAAAGAGGATGCCACGGAAGAGGAGATGATCCGGGCGGCAAAAGATGCCAATATTTACGATTTCATTATGACTCTTCCGGAAAAATTCGACTCAAAGGTGGGGGAACACGGTATCCTTCTTTCCGGAGGGCAGAAACAGCGTATTTCCATTGCAAGAGTATTTCTCAAAAATCCCCCTGTCCTTATTTTTGATGAAGCCACAAGTGCATTGGACAATCAGTCCGAGGAACTGGTGCGGGAATCCATGGAACGGCTCTGTCAGAACAGGACTACTCTCATTATAGCCCACCGCCTTTCCACTGTGAAACATGCGGAAAGGCTTTTTGCCATGAAAAACGGCATTCTTGTGGAAAGCGGTTCCCATGAAGAACTTTTGCAGAAGGAAGACGGTTACTACAAACTTCTTTACAAGATGCACTCTTTTTAAGAGCGGCACCGGTAAAAATTACCATTTGTCATAGTTGCCCAGACAGGGATAACCGTTGATGTAGGTATTGACCGTTGTAAAATTCTTGATACGGCGGGAATCTGTTGCAGGAAGTCCGCCGTGAGTTACGCTTGTAGCATAAAAATTGGGATTTCCCAGAAGCTGGATATATCTTGTACTTCCGTCAACAAAAGAGATCGTCGTACCTTTTTTACTTTTGCCGTGCCACAAATGGAAGTAATTACTCGAATAGCCATTGGCACAGTGCATCCAGTGAAGTGCGGCGGGATATTTTACCGTGGAAGGCTTGAAAAATCCCCAGTAGGGATCCCGGATCCAGTCCAGATTGCGCTCCCGGCGTACTTTGCAATTCGCACTCAAATGTGCGCAGACCACAAAACTGGAATATTGGGTCTTTGCATGAAGTTTGGCTGTTTCGCAATAGAGGATCTTGGCGGAACTGGGATAATTCCACGGGGCGATCTCCACACCGCAACCCCATTCACCTCCGCCCAGAAGCCGGATGAGATTGGGGGCATAGGTGCGGTTTGCCACATTTCCGCCGGTAGGTGACCAGTCTTTATAGGAGGATTGGTAAAAGGAGTGGTAAAGGAAATGCTGTTTACGGGTATTGGTACAGGATATATCCCTTGCATAATCTCTTGCTTTGCTCAATGCAGGAAGAAGCATACTTGCCAGAATGGCGATGATGGCGATGACAACGAGCAATTCGATCAGGGTGAATTTCCGGCGTCGCATAATATTCATTATGTTATCTCCTTTTGTGGTTGTTATTATTTTATTTCATTGTTCATTAAACTTGTACTGTTTACATTTTGAGTACAAATTTTCTTTTGCAATATCACATAATGAATATTATGCGAAACAAAATTCCCGACAAGTTGGTCAAGACAAAATCGCACTGTTGTTTACAGTACTTTTCTGAATCATACTATTAATTTAGCACTGAAAATATTATAATTCAACAGGTTATTTTTGTTAAATGTGGTGAATATTTTATATTACCGGCGATTTCTGCAATGCCGGAATATTTCCTCAATACCTGCCTTTTTTCATCAACCGGAAGGGATATTCCCTGTTGTTCCCCTGAATATTCACCATATAAAAATGGGGATTGGAAAGACCGGTTCCGGCGAGATTCTCTCTTGTGGAAACATAGATAAACCCTTTCATATACCGGATATTCACGCCTTCTGCATGACCATCTACAAAAACCATGTTGGAATGTTTGTTATGGGGAAATGCAGGTTGATCGGAAAAATTCAACGCATCTCCCGCCCAGTAGATCATACTTGTCCCTTTGGGCATACTGGAAGGTTTGAAAAATGCACAGGGATTTCCCGTTGTGGCATTTCCTCCATTGGGATTGTGTATGGAGATATATTTTATGTTCTTATCCTCATAAGCAGCCCCTCCGGCAAGATTGGTGTTCATGGAAGTCATACACCAGGCGACCTGACTTTTGGAAGGGTTGATGGAAGTACAGGAAAGAATCCCTTTGCGTTCTGTGGAAGAACTGTATCTTTTCACATATCCGAAATCCGCAAGAAAACCGTGCCACTGGTAATAGGCGGAAGAGTGATTGGGGTCAGCTTTACAGTAAGTGTAATTCATTCCGACCGACCAGTCTTTATAGTCGGAAGCGTACAGATTCAGGACGACTCCCGTCTGTTTTTTATTGCTCTGGCAGGAGATACTTCTTGCTGTATCTCTTGCTTTGTTCAAGGCGGGCAGCAGCATACCGGCAAGAATGGCGATGATGGCAATAGCAACCAAAAGTTCAATCAGCGTGAACGCTGATTGAGTGAAGATGTGAAGGTGTGAAGAGTTTGCCTGCGGCAAACGTGAAGTGCGCCCTGACGGGCGTAAGGATGTGCAGTTTTTATGATTTTTTTTGAGGCAATACAACGGTAAAACACCTGTTTGACAAGTAACACTCACAAGCAATTCGATGAGAGTAAAACTCTTTTTCATATTGTTCTCCTGTGTTAAATGATTGGATACGCACTTCTTTATAGCGTAATTTAACCCGTTGCAAAGCAAATACAAATTTTATTATTTAGAAAATATGTAAAAAAAATTGTAATATATGTAATATGATTTTGATTTTCCGGCAATTTCACTGCCGGAAATCTGCGGAAAAAACAAGGCATTTTTCTTGCATTTTTTTAAAAAGATATTATATTATCAATATACGGAAAAAGAAAGGAGAATTTATCATGGAGAACCGGGTCGCTGTTCTTGCCATCCTTGTGGAAAACAGGGAGTCGGCAGAGAAAATCAACGGGATCCTGCATTAGTTCAATTCTTTCATCATCGGCAGAATGGGACTTCCTTACAGAGAACGGAATGTGAATATCATTTCCATTATGCTGGATGCCCCGGCAGATAAAATCAATACTCTTGCCGGAAAACTGGGGCGTCTGGATGGGGTCACTGCCAAAGCCGTATATGCGGGAATGAAGTAATTTGAATAACAAATATATCAGCCTGACACCGAAACAGAAATTGTTGAGGGGGAAGCTCTGATAAAAAGACTTTTATGGTCATTTCAGAGAACAGGCGTATTGTGTCTGTTCTCTTTTTTTTACGGGAGAAAAAAATGTTGAAAATAGCGTTTTACGGCAAAGGCGGGATCGGAAAATCCACTACTGTCAGCAATCTTGCCGCCATTTTTGCAAAAATGGGTTTGAAGGTCATGCAGATCGGCTGCGACCCCAAAGCCGATTCCACTTCCGTACATCACGGCGGAAAGAGAATGGGGACTGTACTGGATCTGATCCGCAAATATAATGATGATTTTTCTCTGGAAGATATTGTTCTTAAAGGGGATGACAACGTTCTCTGCGTGGAGGCGGGAGGCCCCGTTCCCGGCATGGGCTGCGCCGGAAGAGGAATTATTGCCGCACTGGAAAAACTGGAACAAAAGGGCGCGTATGAGGTCTGTAAACCGGATATCGTATTATACGATGTTCTGGGGGATGTGGTCTGCGGCGGCTTTTCCATGCCTATGAGAAAAGGGTATGCCCATGAGGTATATATTGTGACTTCCGGCGAGAAAATGAGTATTTATGCTGCCGGAAATATTGCTATGGCAGTAGATCTTTTCCGGAAACGCTCCTATGCGGAACTGGGGGGATTCATTCTCAACTGCCGGGATGTACCTGATGAGGAGAAAAATGTAAAAGTCCTTGCAGAGGATTTCCACTCTTCCATTGCGGGCAGGATCGGGCGGAGCAGAGATATCCAGGAGGCGGAAAGACTCAATAAATGTGTATGTGAGGCGTTTCCGGATTCTCCTGCGGCAAAAGAATATACTCTCCTTGCGGAAAATATCCTGAAAAAGTGGGGGATCAAGGCAAAATGCTGAAAAAGATCAATGGCAGAATGGATATGAAGGGCGCGGAAATATCCATAAAAGAAGCACAGTATTCCACCCCTTTTGAACCTGGGCTGGAATACAATATGCCTGCAAGAGGGCATTGGAATATCGTGCATACAGCCATGCTGGTTCCCGGTCTGCATCAGATCTATGCCTGTGCCAGAGGGTGTCTGCGGGGGGTGATCCTTACCGCCGGAGAGATGATGGAAATGGAAAGAATGTCCTTTGTCACTCTGGAGGAAAATGATTATTTCAATGGAAGAATAGAAGATGAGATCACTGAAGGGGTCACCCACATTCTGGAACAGCTGGAAGAAAAGAAAAAACTGCCGTCGGCGGTGATGGTGGTATTGAGCTGTATCCAGCTTTTTGCCGGTATCGACTTTCCCGACATACTGGAAAAATTGCGTCAGAGGTTTCCGGAAGTGGATTTCATAGATGGCTACATGCACCCCACCATGCGGAAAAGCGGACTCACCCCGGATCAGGTGATGAGAAGACAGATATACGATGCCTTGAAGGAAGATACTCCTATTGAGGAAAAAAGTGTATCCTTTATCGGCAACGATCACGCCTTTATGGAAACAGCCGATCATGTGAAAATGCTTAAAGAAAA
>JAFVRL010000173.1 GCA_017504325.1 Lentisphaeria bacterium
ACGCAATACAATAATCCGGATATGCAGATATGTTCCGATGATCCCGTTTATAAGGAAAAAGCCTTTGATTTTATCCGGAAAACCGTCAACCGTTATAAAGATCATCCCATGCTGGAATCCTGGTCCGTATGGAATGAACCCCACGGCGATCCCTGTTACTGTTCCTGTACTCTTGAAAAATTCCGGGTATGGCTGAAGAAAAAATATGAAAATGATCTGGATCTTCTCAATGAAAAATGGGGAGCATTGTTCCCTGTGGATTTCCCTTCATGGGAGGATGTCCGCCCCATTTATGTTCCCGGAAATGTTCCGAAAAATCAGGTCATGGCAATGGATTTTCTTACCTTCTGCAAAAAAAATTATATCCATACCTTTAATGAAATATGTTCCCTTGTCCACGAGCTTGATCCCAATCATACCACAACATTCAATATGCAGGGGATCCATGGCTGCGATATGTCCGACTTCCATGTAAAAACTGCCGGGATCTCTGCCTACTATGAATATTTCAGAGATCCCCGGACGGTGTATATGTGGACAAATCTCTATATGCGTTCCGCAAGAGTGGGCTTATCCCCGGAAGCGAAAGTCAGGATCATTGAAACTGACAGCGGCCCCAGACCCGATAATGATGACCGCCCCGGCTGTCAGAAACATAATGGAGTATGTGACTGGTCTATGGTCGCCATGGGAGCGGAACAGATCCTTGCATGGATCTACCGCACCAGACTCGATGGAGGTCATTCTCTCCAGTCCCAGTTATGTGATTTTTACGGAGATGATACCCCGCGTCTGAAGGAATTTTCCGCAAGGGCAAAAATCATAAGGGAAAATGAAGATCTCATTCTTTCCTCCCGTCCATTTTCCGGAGATATCGGTATATGGTGGGATGTTTCCATGCTCCATTACGGCAAAGTCGGTAAACATATTTCCCCAAAAGAGATCCCCTTTATCAGTCACGATAATGCCATGATGGCGGCACTGGACTGCGGATATCAGGCAGAATTTGTCAATGATAAAATGGTTCTTTCCGGAGAAATAAACCGTTTCAAATCCATCCTCGTTCCCTTCCGTCCCTATATGACACAAATGCTTGCAGACAAATTGCGGGAATATGTGGAAAACGGGGGATTACTTATTGCGGAATCCCAGTTTGCATTGAAAGATGAATATTTCTGTCAGACCTGGAAGCCCACTCCGGGAGGATTATCCGATGTTTTCGGTGTGGATGTGCATGATATGCTGCTTTTCAAAAAGGATAAGGATTTTATCAAACTTGCCAACGGGGAAAAATTTTCCGCATACCGTTACCGTATGGTAATGAGGCCTGAAGCGGATACGGAAATTCTGGCAACCTTTGCCGATGGAGCTCCTGCCATTACCGCTCATAAATACGGCAAGGGCAGGGCGATCCTTATAGGCGCACTTGTGACAACAGAATATCATCCTGCCTCCCCCTTGCGGCAATTCCTTGCGGAGGAATGGAAAGCTCACGGCATGGAAGCACTCTGTCAGGTTCCCGGAGCAGAAGATGTGGGCATTTATCCTGTAACAAAAGATGGTCAGCATTTTTCCATGCTGTATGTGATCAATTACAGCGAAGAAGAACGTACCGTTTCCCTGATACCGGAAAACTCCCGTTTGTTGAAAAAGGTCTTCAGAGATCTTATTACCAAACAGCAATACACACTCCCCTGCAAGGTAACACTTGCCCCCTTGCAGAATCTGATCCTTGCGTCAGAAGAATAAAAAAGTCCTTTACAGCCGGATCGGCGGACGGTCTTTCATGTCCGTCGTTTCCGGGACTTTCTTCCACTCATTTGCCCAGGGAGTATCTGCTATCACTGGAAACACGCTCAAACGCAACCGGGCACATCCCATCGGGATCAAAGTAAGGGTTTGCGTTTTTTCATCACTTTTTACAGGACTTTTCTGCAATTCCGCACACATATGATCCTGCAATGTCCAGTTGGGGATCAATCTTCCTTTTGCCTTGATGACCATAGGCGGTGTTTCCCAGTAAAAAGGATACTTTTCCGGTAAGGGGCATTCTTCAAAAATAAAACCTTCCTCCGGCAGAAGTCCGTAATTCCAGGGAGAGTCCGGAAGCAATTCCGTCCATACATCCCCGTCTGCCGAATTCTTTTCATTCCAGAGAACTTTGCCGGGATCATCTTTTTTCTTACTGCTGACAACAGTATTGACTTTTTCCCTGATTTGCAGAGAGTAGCTGAATGGGCCTTTATCTACTGTGATCCCGCCATTGCGGATATTATGGCTGATTGTGATTTCCGAAGGGAAATATGCTTCAACAGTATCCATATCGCCCCACTCTTTTTCCAATACAAGAAATTTCCCCTGTATATGATTTTCCGCAACAGGTATTCTTTCCCCGTTAAGGAAAAATTCCGGTTTACTGCACCAGCGGGGAATCCGGATATAAAAGGGAAAAGAAACCTTTTTTTCCATTTTCAGAGTAAATCTGATTTTGTCTCTGAATGGATAGTCTGTCTCCGAAATACATTTTACAGCAATATTTTCCTTTCCGGCAGTAAGGGAAGCTGTGTAAGACCCATGCAGCCATGCACAAATCCCTCCATCACAGACTTTTGTCATCATGTTGGAAATATAAAGGAACCATGCCAGACCTGCATTATGCAGACAGCAGCGGTCATTGTTATCCGTATAAGCAAACATGTGAGAAGCATTTGCCACATTGTGGTAGAGATAATCATCCAGCATCACCTGATTGGAACTTGTTATATAATGGACTTTTGTCATATCGCAGGTATGGGCTGCCGGATAGTGATTGAATAAAATATCTTCTGTTCTGTCAGCCCATACAGTTTCCATATCCATCTCGCCCAGATAATTGAAACTTCTGGTCAATTCGGAAAAAGTACAGCTTTCCATACCGTATCTGGGATCTGTACAGTTTTTACGGATATTTTCGTCAGCACAGAAACTTCCTCTGGGAACCGTTCCCCAGACCATCATGTGCTGATCATACCAGTATCGTGCAGAATCATGCAGATATTTTTCATGGGCAAGGCGGCTGTAATAAGTGGAATAGGCAAACTGCTGGGCAAAATTTACGGTATGGATATTCATAAATTCCGATGCAGCCCCATACCACTTGCGGTAAAAACGGTGGACAAGGGGATATAATGAAGTATCACAGGTTTCCTCAATAACAAAGTAAATGGAAGGGATGATATCGCAGGAACGGGGATGCTGGATGCTGGAAAGCCAGGAGAAACCTTTTCCCGGCTTTTTTGCCGGAATAAACTCTTCGTCCGGAAGCGCAAGGCAGAAATGCAAAAAATGGTGCAGCATATCCAGATATTCTTTTTTTCCGGTATATTCGTACCAGAAAATAACTGCTTCACTTATCACCATGTGAGGCCATAAGTCCACCATGGTCGCTTTTTCTTCCGGATCGTCAGAGTGAAAATATTTCAGACTCTGCGGACCGAACCAGCCGTCCGCCTCACAGCTTGCCAGCATTTTTGTCATATATTTATCCACAACGGCAAGGGTTTCTTCATCCTGTGTATAAATGGCAAGAAGGGTGAGTGTCCTTAAATAATATGCCTGTTCCTCCCAGGGGCGGTCTGTATTGTTCCAGGAACCGATATAGATCTTTTCCGGATTCAGCCAACCGTTGGAATCTTTCAGGTATTCTCCTTTTTTCCAAAGCTGTCCGGGAAGTCCCTGCAATGCGATCTCCATTTGTTTTTTCAGCCATCCGGCAGGTTTTATTTTACCTGTAGGAAGTCTTTTCATGGCAAGAGGGGTAAGTCCCGTTTCCGGAAACTTCTGTTCTGATTTTTCAACAATACTTATTTTCATATTCTTCCAACTTTCTGTAAATCAATCAGTATTTATATCTCATCCAGACTGCCATATTGCTTTCGCCCCGGTTCTGCCATAAGGCATAGGGGACAGCAAGGAAGGAAATTTCTTCCAATGTGCCGGGGTCATCTGTATAGAGAGAATCATTCTCTCTTTTTTCCCTGTATGCTTTTCCTGTAATGGCAATTCCTTTCATATTTTCCGGGAAAGATGCCGGAAGGGGGGCAAGGGAAAGAGGAATATCCCGCCGCAATACGATTTCCCTTACAGGACACTTTTGATCGATCTCTTCCAATGCATAAATGACCGGTCCCCGTACAATGGCGGTTCTTCCGCAGTTTCCTGTAATACGGCTGTCTGCATAAATAAATTTTGGCGGCATATCCAGGAAGAGTTCCACTTTATCGCCTTTTTTCCATTCCCTTTTTATCACAGGGGAATCCAGTTTTGTTCCGTTGAGTTTCACCTCATATTTGCTGCACCATGAAGGTATCCGCATATTCAAAGTAAATTCCCCGTCGGAATCTATCCTTACGCCGATATTGCCGTCATAAGGATAATTGCCTTCCACCGTAAGAAGGATCTTTTGATTTCCGCAGGAAAGTTCCGCACAGCAGGCTGCAGGGATATTGAGATAAATGGTATTTTTTTCTTCATCTGCGGCAAAGAGAAATTTCCCGATCTGCGGGATAAAACGGGCATAGGATGTGGGACAGCAGGAACAGGAAAACCATTTTTGCCTTGTTTTGGCTCCGGAATTATAAACTTGAGTATTATCATCCACTTCCAGATAGTTCGTGTAGAAAAATTCATCTCCATTCAAACTGATGCCGGAAAGGATCCCGTTATACAGACATTTTTCCACAATATCCATATACTTATTTTCTTTTGTAAGGAGGAACATTCTTCCGGCAAAAAGAGCCAGACCCATTGCCGCACAGCTTTCCGCATACATAAGAGAACCGTTGGTCAGATCGTAGGAACAACTGAAACTTTCCGCATTGAAACTTGAGCCGATGCCGCCGGTAATATACATCTTCCTGTTTGTGATGTCTTCAAACAATCTTTCGCATACCTTGAAAAGTTCTGTATCATTGTCCAGTTCCGCCAGATCCGCCATACCGCAGAGCAGATAACCCATTCTTACGGCGTGTCCGTAAACTTCTTTCAGCTCCCGGACAGGTTCAACAGCCTGAAAGTTGCGGTAAACGATCATGTTGCGCAATGATCCCTCCTCAAGGAAATAGTTGGGTTCAGTTCCCCTGTCATTGATAAAGTACCGCATAAGATCTTTATATTCCTCTTTTCCGGTTACTTCATACATTTTTGCAAGGGCAAGTTCGATTTCCTCATGTCCGGGCCAGCCTCTTTTCTTTCCCTCTTCCTTTCCGAAATATCCGGCAAGGAGATCCG
>JAFVRL010000174.1 GCA_017504325.1 Lentisphaeria bacterium
AAAAAAAATCAAAGATGCAGCTGCAAAGAGTTGTGAAAGGTAATTTGAGGCGGCTACCCTCTGCGGTAACAGCCGAAAATGCTCCTTTTACAAATCAAAGCAGATGTACTTTCAGATTTTTGAGGAGTTTTGAAATTGCCTCTATATATTTTATTGTAAAAACAAACGGGCATAATCTTCATAATTGTGAAAGTCGGATGTCGCAAGGGGCGGAAAACAGCTTTCCTCCTTCATCGGCAGGGCAAAAGAATAATTCTGCCGTCCCGCCATGATCGTCCATTCTCCGCTTTTGAAAGGTTTGCCGTAACGCGTAAGCATGGCAAGCGGGATCTTTATGACTATATCCCAGCCGGTATCTCTTTTTGTCCAATCATTGAGTGTACCGTATATCCGGGTCTTTACAATGATCTCTTCCGGATCCTGATTCAATGTGGATGGTACGAAGAATCTTCCTCTTGACGGATAAAAAAGAACACTTTTCAATTCATTCGGTGTGCCGTACAGTTCCCAATAATAGGGTTCTTCCGCCGGTTTGACAAAGATTTCCACAATATCTCCCCGGGTATAAAGAAGTGTCTGATTGTCTTTTAATGTCCCTTCTGCGACAATATCTGTATCTTCCATGGAGACACCCACAGCAAGATATTCTTCGTTCCAGAGAAGACGCACATTGGCTTTTTCCCTTAAAAAAGCTCCCACATTCTGTTTGCGTTCCTCCGACCATCTGTCAAACTGATCCGGTTTGAGCCATACAAGATCTTCCGCCTTTGCTTTCTGCCATTCCTTTGCGGAAAGATCATCGGGGATATTTGCTGAATAAAAGGCTGTGATCGAATCGTTTTTCATAATTTATTGATCCTTTTTGTGTTCAGAGGTGCGTGGTTTTTATGCGAACAATAATATAACTCTTGTAAGGATATTATGCAACTTGTATATCGTTTCCTTTTATCTGTCTTTTCTGCTTTTTCCATTGTTTATAAACGGAAAAACGTTCTTCCTGATGAAATATCATTTGCAAAAAAGTTATTATTGTGCTAAATTACACTTATGAAATATTGCTTTTTTCTGAATGCCGGACAGAAAAAAGAAATATGAAAAGTATTGCCACTGTATCAATAGGATTTGATCACAATAGCATGGCTGATGGATGTGTAAATTTGCAGCAAATCGATCCGGCGGGATCTTGCAGATGAAAATTGCAATAGTCATTCCTACATTAAATGCGGTCCGGCGGGGATGCTGGGAAAAACTGCTTGCTTCTGTGGAGAAGCAGGATATACAGAATTGTCAGAAATTTATTGTTGACAGTTCCTCCGGTGATGCTACATGCGAAATGGCGGGGCAGTATCATTGGAAATGTATACGGATTACTGCAAGCAGATATGATCACGGAGGAACGAAAGACCGGATATGCCGTATCCTGTATAAAAAAGGTTTTGATACAGTTGTTTTTCTTTCGCAGGATGCTGTTCCCGTTTCTGAAAACAGTATAAGATTGCTTACAGAATACTTATGGGACAATGATATTGCAGGTTGCTTTGGTAAGCAGGTAACAGAAGAAAAATATTCCTTCGATGCTTGGCAGAAAAAACAATATTATCCGGAATCAAGTTATATTAAAACAGCAAAAAACTTTGCAAATGCCGGAGGAAAATCTGCATTTTTTTCCAATGCTTTTTCTGCATGGAAGATTGGAGAAGTAGTCCGGTACGGCTCATTTCCCCATACGCGATTCGGAGAAGATGTACTCCTTGCCTCCCGGATACTTTCAGATGGCGGCAGTATCGGATATTGTGCCGGCGCAGTGGTGATTCATCAACATCCGGAGACGGTCAATATGCTTTTTCTCCGGGGATTTCAAGTAGGACAGTTTCATCAGTTGCATCCGGAAATCGGCAAATTTTTCAAATATTGTCCGGATCAGAAAAAGATCATCAGTTTTCCTCCTTTAAGGCTTTTCCTGCCCTTTGGAATAAAATTGCTGGGATATATTGCCGGAAGAGTACCGGATTACTTTTTCCCCGTGGCAGCATTTGTATTGATCTGGTTTCTGGCTCTGCCTGTATTTCTTATGCCCGATCTGCCCGCAAGAGATGTTGTGAATCGTTATGCTCCTATGGCAGAGGCGTTTGCTGCAGGAGATTGGAGTTTTGCTTTTCATCCCAGAATCCCGCCGTTACTGCCTGTATGTGCCGGTATTATTACAAAGATTTTCAGCTGTGAGGCTTTTGCGGCATTAAAACTTGCTTCTTGTCTGTTTTTTTCTATGGGCGTTTTTCCTTTGTGGTGGGGCTGCCGAAAAATGTATGGAATGAATATTGCGCTTTTATCCATTCTGCTTTATTCTGCAAATGCATCTTTATTGCGGATCACTTTTTCCGCATTGAGAGAAAGCGGTAATATTTTCGGTTTGCTTTTACTTTTTTGTGCATCAGCCTTTTTGAAAGAAAACAGAAAAAGTACTTCCGGGCTTTTCTTTTTTGTTTCCGGAATATTTCTGCTTCTGGTCAACCGGGGAGATACGGCTCTTTTTGTCTTTTTGTCTATGTGTATTTTTTTCATTTGGGATATTGTTAAGAACCATATTCCCTGGCGCACCTTTTTTACGGGAGCGTTGATCCTGCTTCTTCTGTCGCCTCTCTTGTTGTACAATTATAACAAGATCGGATATTTCGTACCGGAGATCCGTCATGGGATACTGTTGGAAAAACTTATTGAAAAATATTCTTTTTTTGATTTTCTGTATAATGACAACGCAGAGATCAGGCTCAAGGGCGGCAGGCCTGCGGGAGGTCAGAAAAAATGAATGAATTTCTTTTCAGTATTTTAAAAGGAATACAGCTGCCTCTGCTGTTCTTTGCCGCTATTGGCATATATTCAAGGATCAGACAGAAAAAATGGACATCTTTTGATTCCTTGCTTCTTGCCGCTTTTCTGCTTTACACTGTTTTTACGGCTTTTCAAGTTTATTTTTTTTATAAGATCCTTACCACTTCTGCCCGGTATATTCTTCCCGGAGTCCCGTTGTATCTGCCTTTTGCCGCGATGGGAGCAATTACTGTCTGGAATTATTGTAAAAAAAGAAAGGATATGTTTATCATCTTACTTGTATTGGGTTCTTTGTTTGCCGTGAGTAATCTATATCGTATTTATTCACCGCGAATAAAAAGGTTTACTTCCCGGAAGCAGTACTCTGAAATGATGATCAGTATGAAAGTTGCCGGATTTATCCGGATGGACTGGGAAAAAACGGTATCGCAGAAAACGCCCCGGATAAGAGTATGGAAGAGCGATGTTTACCAATCCGGAAAGAGGCCTCTTGTTTCTTCACCATATACGAGAATCGGTTTTTTATGCGGTGGTCAGCAAATACCTGATTTTATGCTTTATGCTGGTTACCCTGTGGATTACTATGTATTTGATAAAGGATTTACTGTTCCGGACAGGTATGAGGTCGCCGGCAAAATAATATGGGATGGTAAAGAGGTCTTCATTTATAAAAAAGCATCGGAGCAGTAATTATGGTATATGGATTGCAGCGGATTCTTGCATTTCTGATCTTAATAGCTGTTTTGCCGTTGATCGGTTTGATCGCTTTGCTGAATTTATTGTTGAACGGGCGTCCGGTCTTTTATTGTGCCGGAAGATTGGGAAAAAATAAATGCAGTATTGTTATTTACAAGTTCCGGACAATGAAGGAAAATGCCTCTTTGCCGGAAGATGTCCTTGCAGGACAGGAAGTGAAAGTATATGGCAAACTCCGGAATGATCCCCGGCTGAATTTCATGGGGAAATTTCTCCGCCGTTTCAGTCTGGATGAATTGCCGCAATTATGGAATGTTGTCCGGGGGGACATGGCTCTTATCGGACCGCGTCCTATTGTTTTGGAAGAAGATCTGATTTACGGCAGATACAGTGATATCCTCCACAGTATTCCTCCGGGACTTACCGGATTGTGGCAGGTCTCCGGAAGATGTCTGACTACTTATCACCGCCGGATCGCCATAAATCTCTACTACATAAAGCACCGTTCCCTGAAACTTGATCTGTGGATCATTTATAAAACAGTCTGGGCTGTTCTTGGAGGAAAGGGGGCTTTCTGAATCCTTTTGGCGGAATTTTATAAAAAATGGATTTTTGGTGGATGCCGGAGCCAACAATATAAAGAGGAATATAATGAAGAATGTGTTACAATGGGAAATCCCGAAATGGTTTACCAGAATCATAAGTATTATTCTGTTATGGTATATGATTCCGCTTTGTACCGGGATCGTGGAAGGCTTTATCAGGAATGAGTTAAACGCAATGCACCTTACAATTTCACTTCTCTCCTTCCCTTTATTGGCATGGGTTTTCCTTGGATATAATTTTACAGATATATACAGTTTTTACTTTGGTGAAATACCGGAGCTATTGGGGATGACACTGCTTATATCTGCAATAATCCTCCATTTATTTGCTTTTATTTTCTTCATCTTTTTCTGCTTCTCTCCCAGGAATGTCTATTGGATCTTTGTAAGTTTATATGTGTTTTTTGCATCATTAAGGATGTGTGAAATTTTGGGTGGGATGCTGGGGGTATAAAACAACTCAACTCTTAAAGATCCTGTTTATTTGTGATGTGTCAAAGGATTTTTCATGCCATTGGAAATCAACTCTTTGTCCGGCTGTTTGCTCATACCCCACAGACAGTAGAAAACGGACGAGCCATTCCTGCAGATTCAATATGACCTGCCTGTTTTTTCACAGTATATCAAAAAAAAGAGAAATTGTGGATTTTAAGCAGAAAAAAGGCAAAAAAAAATGGCGCCCCGGGCAGGAATCGAACCTGCGACCCACTGCTTAGAAGGCCGTTGTAT